>DASZFN010000419.1:0-24549 GCA_035939715.1 Gemmataceae bacterium
GTGGCTGATGCCGCCCTCGATGCCGCCCCCGGCGAGCCAGACGGTGAAGCAGCGCGGGTGGTGATCGCGGCCGTAGTCGTCCCTGGTCAGGGCGCCCTGGCTGTAGACGGTGCGGCCGAACTCGCCGCCCCAGATCACCAGCGTATCGTCGAGCAAGCCGCGTTGCTTCAAATCCTGGACGAGGGCGGCGGAGGCCTGGTCGGTGTCGCGGCATTGGCCGCGGATCTGCTTCGGCAGGTTGCCGTGCTGGTCCCAGCCCATGTGATAGAGCTGAATGAAGCGCACGCCGCGCTCGGCCAGGCGCCGCGCCAGCAAGCAATGGGCGGTGTAGCTGCCCGGCTTGTGCACTTCGGGGCCGTAGAGCCGGAGAATGTGTTCCGGCTCACGCGACAGGTCGGTCAGCTCGGGCACGGAGTTTTGCATGCGGTAAGCCAGCTCGTACTGCGCGATGCGCGTCAAGATCTCCGGATCGCCGGTCTGGGCGTGGCGAAGTTGATTCAGTTCGTCCAGGTCATCGAGCATCTCCCTGCGTAACTGCGGCGAGCAGCCCGCGGGATTAGCCAAGTAGAGGACCGGGTCCTTTCCACCACGGAGCTTCACGCCCTGATACCTGGAGGGAAGAAAGCCGCTGCCCCAGAGGCGGTCGTAGAGCGGCTGGTCTGCCGGGTTACCCGTGCCGCGCGACACGAGCACCAGGAATGCCGGCAAGTCCTTGTTCGGACTTCCCAGGCCGTAGGCTACCCAGGCGCCCATGCTGGGCCGGCCGGCAAGTTGAGAGCCCGTCTGCACAAAGGTGATCGCCGGATCGTGATTGATCGCCTCGGTCTGCATGGACTTGATGAGGCAGAGGTCGTCGACAATCTTAGCGGTGTGCGGAAGCAATTCGCTCAACCAGGTCCCCGACTTACCTTGCCGGGCAAACTTGAAAATGGACGGGGCGACGGGAAAGCTCTTCTGGCCGGACGTCATGGTCGTGAAACGCTGGCCCATGCGCACCGAGCCGGGCAGTTCGATGCCGCGCTTTTTCTTGAGGGCCGGTTTGTAGTCGAAGAGATCTATCTGCGACGGCGCGCCGGATTGGAAAAGGTAGATCACGCGCTTGGCCTTCGGGGCAAAGTGCGGCAATCCGGGCAAGCCGCCGGTCGCGACGGCCGAGGCTGCCGGGGCCGCCTGCGCCAGGTCGCGTCCCAGCAAGGAACCGAGCGCCATCGCTCCCAGACTTACGCCGGAGCGCGTCAAGAAGAGCCGGCGATTGAGCTGTTGTGCGATCTGGAGTCCATGCATGACGGGATCTCTCTATGACGGTGCGCTGTCTTGCCGCATTGTAACCCGACGCGCCAGCGAGGGCCCCCTCGCTGGCGCGTTGGGTTACAATGCTGCCGAATCGCGCAACCTGATTGATGGCTGTGGTTTATTATAACCGAGAGTTGTCCTGCATTTCCAAACCGAGGAGGGTGAAGTCATCCGGCTGGCTGGCCTTGGCAAAGAGGTCGCGGGCTAGCTGCTCGACAAATTCCTGGATCGGCAGGGTCCGATAGCGCTGGGCGGCTTCCATGAGCAAATCCGTGCCGCTCGGTTTGCCTTCATCGCCGAGTGAATCCAGGCCATCCGTATAGAGAAGCAGCTTGTCGCCGGCAAACATGCGCTGGGCCTGGGCCGTGAACTTGGTTTCGAATACTCCGAGCAGGGTACCGTGGACCTTCCACAGTTGCGGCTCGCCGGCGCGCGGCACATACAGCGGGTAGGGATGCCCGGCGCGCGCGAACGACAGCATGCCGTCGCTGCGGTTAAAAAGGATGTAGACCATCGTGATAAACGGGCTGTCCGCCAGCGCCTGGGCGATCATTTCGCGGTTTAGCTGTTGCAGTACTTCGTCGGGAGGGAGCAAGCGATAATCCCGGCCGGAAATCTCCTTGGCCTTGACCGCCTTCTTGAGAAAGATCGTCAGCAAGCTGGCCGGGATGCCATGACCCATGACGTCGGCCACGTAGAAGCCGACGTGGTGCTCATCCAGACGGAAGACATCATAGAAATCCCCGCCCACCCGGCCGGATGGGCGATAATGGACGGCAAAGCGTGCCGGCGGCATGTCGGGCAAGGTCTGGGGCAACAGGCTGTGCTGGATGCGCCGGGCCAATTCCAGCTCCTGATCGATCTGCTGGTAAGTCTGTTGCAGCCGGCGATTGACGCTCTGGACCTCCGCTGATTTCTCCGTCAAGCGATCGTGGAGATTTTTCAGGCGCAGAAAGGCGTGTACCTGGGCGAGCAATTCCTTTGCCGCAAAGGGCCGGACCAGGCAAGCGTCCGCACCGCTTTCCAGAGCATGGAGCCTGGATTCTGGACTACCGGCAACGAAGATGATCGGCACGAAGTTGTCAGCGAAGCCAGCGCGCAGGCGCTGGCACAACTGCAAGGCCTGAGGGGCATGCTGGCTATCGTCGACAATCAGCAGGCTCAAACCCGTGCCATTCTCTTTCTGAGCGCCATCGAGCGCGCGAAAGCCGACATCATAGCCGGCCTGTTCGAGGAGGCGACACACGTCTGCAACGCCGGCCGGCTCGCCGGAGGCCAGGAGAACGCGCGAAGCCGCTGCTGTGCCCGCGGGGTGGTTGGCTGACATCGGCTCCACTATACGACGGATTGACCGACAGGTTAAGACAAATGGGCTTAGCAGCCTGTTGAAAAAGGTGTCTGGAACCTTCAAGGCGTGCGAAAACCCAGAGACTTATTCAGCCCGCAAGGTTCCAGACACCTTTTTCAACAGGCTGCTACAGCCGAACCGGAACGCCAGTCCATTTTTCAAAGTAAGCTTCCAGGGTTGCCAGGTCTTTGCGATTGATTTGCTCGATAACGCAGGACTTACAGGTGCCACAAGCCGCCCCGGCATCGAGCCATTTGCCATAGCGGCAAATCCTGCGCAGCGCCGCCCAGGAGCGGTAGTAAACCAGCGTCGCCCAATCGAGCGGCAAGCGCTTGCCATAAGCACGCAAATACCAGCGCACGAAAAGGGTTCGCCCCACAGCGACACCGAGCTGGTCGAGCCAGGAAGTGTTTTTCGCGGGCGTGCACTCGGTCAGCACGAGGGTGGTTCCCACATCCGCGTGCGGGTCGCCGACGTCCGCCTCGGGCCAGTCGATAGGCGTGAGGGAGCCGTTGCTCTGCCGAATCAAGTTGATGGGATGAAAATCCAGGTGCAGAATCCGCGCTACCTTCGGTGGCGGTGGACGATGCGCGACCAGCCAATCAAGGCCCGGCCGCAGCTTTTGCCAGTCCGCACTGCGAATATCGTCCGCGAGCTGGTCCAGGCTGCGCGTGAGAAGGGGCCCGGGCGAAGTGGGAAAACCGGCAGCAGGAAGGCGGTGCAGGCTCGCCTGCAGGGCCGCCATGCGCCGGGGGCCGCTCCACAACCTCCGGGGGCGTCCCAACATCGCCCGCAGCAAGGTGTCGCCGGGGGCTTCTCTGCGGACCAGGAAAGGTCCACCAAAATACCGGCAGTTGTCCTCCAGGAGCAGCGGTTTCGTAACGGAGAATTCCGTCTTGCTGAGATGCCGGAGCACGGCAAATTCATGTCGGGCCTGCCGTACGCCGTCTCGGTTCGGATAAATCCGCAGGATTAAGGGCCCGCAATAATCAGCAGGCAGGGACCTGGCGCTTTGAATTTGGAAAGAGTAGGTATAGGTCTCCCAGCCCTCGGCATGCTCCGTGGGCCGCTTCACATAGGTCAGGCCGTTCGTGCTCCAACGCTTGGAGAGGTAATTGCCGAGCAACATGGCCACTTCCGAAGCCAGGGCCGGGTTGGCGATGCGCTTGGGCGTGCCATTGACTGGTGCGAACCCCTGGCGAGAGGAGAAGTCGACCCGCCCAGGCGCAGGCGAGACTGCTTCGGTTTTTCGCGGAAGCATGCTCCTCTCCATTCAGTGAGGATAGGAAAAAGGCGGTGTCTCTGACGACGGTTCCCAAAGTCCATTTGGCTTCGGAGACAGTCGTCATGACCCGCCTTGGGTGGCAAGCGCGAGATTTAGATCCCGCCGATCCTGCCGCTATGCGAAGTATACTTTGCAATCGGCGTGCCGGGGCGCCTAAAACGAGCATGCGCCATTACAGCACACCAGCCCGAAGCGCCAGCGAGGCCCTCGCTGGCGCTTCGGGCTGGTCCATTTGGTAGCCGTTCATTCCTGCTTAAAAGCCGCCTTTTCCAGTTTGTATTCCGCAATCTTGGCGCTGATGCTGCGGCGCGACATGCCGCAGATGCGCGCACAGCGGCCGACGTTGCCGCGCGATTTTTTGAGCGCCTTGCGGATATATTCTCTCTCGATCTGGGCGGATGCCTGGCGGACCAGATCCGGAAGAGGCCGTTCCAAATCGACGTGCATTGGGAAGCGCGGCGGCGGCGGCGAAATGATTTCCGGCGGCAGGTTCTCGAGCTGGATGGTGTTATCGCGCGTCGTGACGCTGGCGCGCTCGATGGCATTCTCCAGCTCCCGCACATTCCCCGGCCAGCGATAGCTGATGAGCTTCTCCATCACCTGGGGCGAAATCTCCTTGGCAGGCTGACTCGGGGAGGCGTACTTCTCCGTAAAATGGCTGGCCAGCAGGGGAATATCCTCCGGCCGGTCGCGCAGCGGCGGCAGATCGATCTTGACGACGTTGAGCCGGTAATACAGGTCTTCCCGGAACTTGCCCTTCTTCACGAGCCGCTGCAGAGAGCGGTTCGTGGCGGCAATGACGCGGACATCCACCTCGATGGTCTCGGCGCCGCCGACGCGCTCGAAGCGGCGCTCCTGGAGAACACGCAGCAGCTTGGCCTGCATCGTGGCGGGAACGTCGCCGACCTCGTCCAAAAAGATGGTGCCCTCATTGGCCATCTCAAAGCGGCCGCGGCGCTGGCCGACCGCGCTCGTGAAGGAGCCCTTTTCGTGGCCGAACAGCTCGCTTTCCAGCAGCGTTTCGGGGAGCGCGGCGCAGTTCACGGCGATCAACGGTCCCGTGCGTTGTTGCGAGGCTTGATGGATAGCCCGCGCGACCTGCTCCTTGCCGGTGCCGGTTTCGCCCTCGATAAGCACGGTTGTATTCGTATGTGCCACATTGCTAATCAGCTCGAACACCGCATGCATATGCGGGTTCTTGCTGATGATGTTCTGAAACGAAAAGCGCGTTTTCAGCTGCGAGCGCAGATAGGCCACCTCATCGCGGAGATGCCGCTCACGCAAGGCACGCTGCACGACCAGCCGAAGGTTTTCGACATCGATGGGCTTGGTTAGAAAGTCATAGGCGCCCAGGCGAATCGCCTGCAAAGCCTCGTCGATGCTGCCGTGCCCGGTGGTGACGATGACGGTAACCGGCAGGCCGCGGCGTTGCACCTGCTTGATCAATTCCATGCCGTCCATGCGCGGCATGCGCAAATCGGTGACGACAATGCTGTAGTTGTCATCGCTCAATGCCCGGATGGCATTTTCGCCGTTGTTGGTGACATCGATTTCCAGCTCGGCATCCGCTTGCAGGAATTTCTGCAACTGCCGGCCGGCGGTTTCGTTGTCTTCAACAATGAGAATGCGCCGGCGCATCCTGGGCTGTTCGTCTCCTTCCGGCGTTTTGAACGATTGATGAGCCCCATTGCCGAGATGTTGCCCTACGTGTGAAGGGTGGACCATACGTTATTCTGCTTTCTCCTGGAATCCAGCGGCATTGGTTCCTTTGCACGCCATTCTTGTGGTGCAATAGAGGATTGTGGCTGGGCAAGTGTCTGCGCATTCCTGCGCACTGATCATCACGGGAAGGCTCCGGGCGAATTCGTAAGCACAGCCTTGCTCTTCAGCCCCGTCGCGGGATTGTGTCACGAATTTGCTTGAACTCGCGCTCTTGGAAAGCTCATTCCCCAGTGGCTGCGTGGCGGAATGTTTCAATGGACCGGCCAATGCTAGGCAATTTTCAGGCCACTTCATGGTGACCCGTCAATCGCCCACCCCTACGTCCGTGGTGGCCGTTTCCAGGAGCAACTTGGTCTCGTTTTCCCGATGCTTGCGTAAGGTCTCCAGGAACTGGCTGCCCTGCTGCCGAATCGCTCCGAAGTCGGGCACGCCGGTATTGGCGGGTTGAGGAGTGAAATGGGGAGCCGAAGCGCCGGGTTTATCGAGGCGCGGTTGAAAGGCTCGGAGCGCGTTTTGCGCCTCGTCGCGCAAGCCGGCCACGAGCCGGAGAAAATCGTTATGGTCCTCGCAGAGTTTTTGCAGCTGGCGATCAAGCGTCGGCAAGGTTTCTGGGGCCAGCTCGTTCAAGGACGCAAACATGCCGTTTTGACCCTCGGCCGCCGTCTTGTGACCGCGCAGCGCGTTTTCCAGAGCCAGCAGCGCGCCGTGCAGGCGAACCGTCCATTCTTGCTCGTGGCCGGGAACGTCGGCCGCCAATGCAGTTTCCAGCTTCTCCGCCGCCGTCACGATCGGGTCGGATTGGTTGTCGATCATCGCTCTTGGCTCCTTATCAAGGGTCGAGGCGAAGGGCATTGCGCAAAACTGGGTTTTGCACTGGGGATCGAAGTCAAAACGCAGATATTGTGCCATCAGGCCACTTTGTTCGGCCGCGGCAAACATTTCAGGAGAATTGGCTTGGGCAGTCGCTAATGGGCAGAGATTTGCCCAAAATGAGATTATTTCATTCTCAGAAACGGCATTACGCGGAGCTATGCTGCCACGAGGACACTGAGGTCAACGAACTATAGTCAGCAAATCGCCGAATTCTGCTCAATGCAGACGCTATTTCTATCTTACTTGCCGTGACGTCTCCGCTTGGCATGGCGGTTGCGACCGAAGGTTATCGCGCGTACCGGGTGCGATTTCTTCGTCATCGAACATCGGCCTGGCTCAGAAACGCAGGACACCAACCAATCTTCTAAGGAGGAGAGCAGTCATGGCCAATGCAATCAATACACAGAGCGAAATAGACAACCGACCCAATATGGGCGGCCAGTCAGGCGCGGCGGAGCAGCCGGCAGCGCAGGTTGCCGAAAAGGCCAAGGAGCTGGCGTCGGCGGTGGGCGAGAAATCGAAAGAGCTGGCATCCGCAGTAGCGCAGGCGGCCGGCACCATGGCCAAGGACGCCGCCGGCACCGTGGCGCAACGCGCCGGCGAGGTCGCTTCCACAGTCGGCCGCAAGGCTGAAGAAGCCACCGGCGCGGTTGGCAGCCGCATCGAGTCGTTCGGCCATACCGTTCGCGAGCGCGGTCCGCACGAGGGCATCATGGGCACGGCTTCGTCCACGGTCGCACAGACTTTGGAAAGCAGCGGCCGCTACCTCAAGGAGCAAGGCCTGGAAGGCATCGGCGAAGACCTGAGCGCGTTCATTCGCCGCCACCCGTTGCCGGCCGTGCTCGTGGGTATCGGCATCGGTTTCTGCATGGCCCGCTTTTTCCGGAGTCACTCATGATCCGCGAACTGCAAACCAGCCCGGAGCCGAGCGTGACCGGTCTGGTGACAGGCATCGTGCAGGATGTGCAGCAGCTCATGCAGCAGCAGCTGGCCCTGTTCAAGCATGAAATCAAGGAGAACTTGCAAAGGAGCAAGGAGGCCGCCGTACTAATGGGTTTGGGCATAGGGATCGGCTCCGTCGGCGGCCTCCTCCTTTTCTTCATGCTGGTTTACTTGCTCAACTGGGCTTTTGCCGGACTGCCTTTGTGGGCTTGCTACCTCATCGTCGGAGTGCTCGCTGCCGGCATCGGCGGCGGTTTGCTCTTCGCAGCAATCAGGAAGCTCCAGTCGGTGAGTGCTGTCCCGGAAAAATCCATCGAAGCTCTCAAGGAGAACGTGCAATGGATAAGGAATCCGAAGTGATTCACGAGCAGATGCGGCAAACCCGCGCTGCTCTGGCCGAGAAGTTGGAAACGTTGGAAGACCAGGTCATCGGCACGGCCAAGGAAGCGGTGTGCTCCGTTCAAAAGACCATTGAAACCGTTACGCAGACCGTGAACGACACCGTAACCGGGGCGAAGGAGACCGTGCAATCCACGGTGACGGCAGCCAAGGACACCATGCATGAAACCGTGGATGCCCTCAAGCATGCCTTTGACCTCAAGGAGCAAGTGCACGAGCGCCCCTGGACCATGGTAGCGGCTTCGACTGCCGCGGGGTTCATCGTCGGCAGCTTGCTTGCCGAAACCAAACCGCGTCGCTCGGAGACCGGGCCGCGTTTCGACGACAGGTACACCGAAGAGCCCCAACCCGCCGCCCGGCCTAACGGGGCGGCTGCAGCCCATATCGCTCACGAATCCCTGGTAGGCGGCTTGAAAAACAAGTTCGCGACCGAGATCGACAAGTTGAAAAGCATGGGCATCGGCATGGCCCTTGGCATTCTCCGCGATGTGGCCGTCCAGTATGCCCCCGAACATATGGCTTCGAATCTGAAGACTGTAATGGACAATGTGACCATAAAGCTGGGCGGTGAGCCCATGCAAGGTCCCGTTCTCTCCGGCCTCATGCCCGCCACGGGCGACGGCCACAAGGACGCGGAAAAATATGGACCCACACCCGCGGGACGGCAGTCCAATTCGCCCCGCTGGTGAGCCATATCCGGCGCTTCAATAAACAAGAGCCGCTCGCGCGTTTCGTGAGCGGCTCACTTTAAGACCCGCGTACAAACAAAAGGGACCAATGCAATCTGCGATTGCATTGGTCCCTTTTGTTTGATCGTCCTGAAGTCAGACAGGCGGTCTGCGCATCACTCCTCCGAGCAAGGAGAGCACCGCGAGCACGATGAAGACGAAGAACAGAATCTTCGCCGCTTCGAAGGAGAAACCTTCCACCAGGCCGAAGCCGAAGAAGGCGGCAATCAGGCCGATTATCAAGAATACTACCGCTAAACGTAACATCATCAGTCCCTCCAAAAAGACAAGTTGGCTCTTTCGTCAGCGGCACGGATCCGCTCGACAGGAATCCAAAGACTCCATGCTGGGTCAAACTTGCGTGACGGGCAACCTTTCGGAAGGGAAGGAGCAAACGGCATGCCGGCCATTATTCTCGTTGAGCATTTAGCGGCAGCTCAGCGATGACAGCGAGCCCGCCTTCCGCTCTATTCTCGCAGCGAATTTCGCCACGCAGCCGGCGCACCAGCCTTTTGCAGGCCGCCAATTCCAGGCTGTTCGTTCCGGCTCTGCCCGTGAAGTGCAGGTCGAAAAACCGGGACAGGTCTTCCGGCGCGAGGCGCGGACCGGAATCTTCCACAGACAAAACTGCATGACTGCCACTGTAACTGGTGCGGATCGTGATCGCTGCTGCGGCAGGCGTTGTAGCCCGGGCGTTCCTTAGCAGAAAGTTAATGACGCGCCGAATGTCCGCGGCATTGGCTGCAACCGGCACAGGCGACGGATCCAGTGCGAGAGCTACGCCGGTGTTCTCGGCAGAGGAGTGCACGGCGTCTGTGAGGGTCTGGTTCAGATCGACGGGCCGGTCGGCAGGTCGCTGGTTTTGCCGATAGCGCTGGAACTGGCGCACGAGATCGGCAATGGTCCTGCCTTGCTTGCGGATTTCGCCCAGGTCGCGGCGAATATCCTCCGGAACGTTCCGTTCGACCAGGGCCACGTGCAGCAGAATCGTGTTGAGAATGTCATTGAACTCGTGCGCGACAACCCCGGCCAGTTCGCCGGTATCCGCCAAGGTTGATTCGTAAGCCAGTTCTTCACGGGACGGCTGCATCAGGCTACCCCTTTCCCGGGCCCGTACTCCTGGATCAGGCACGCGCGAAAAACACACGCTGCGGCGCCCAAACCTTAGTGTCCTATGAAAAGGGAGTCGGGTAAAGCCCGGCGCGTTGATCTGTGCGGATTTTTTTTGCAATCTGAGTGCATCGTGGTCGGTTACTGGGGCGGGACGCGCACCTTTGACAAGCTGCTCGTACACTTTCGAGCGGCCGGCGCCAGCTACATTACCACCTCGTCATTGGAGGCGCGGACGCAGATTCAGGCCTTGCTGCCTTCGGTAGAATCAGTGCAGGGCAGCTAGGGCCTTCAACCTACGGAAGTGATCTGGGCCATGCCCAACGCGCCAATGCCCAGATTGTTGCTTTTGGCACCGGAATCGCATAACCTTGGTGACGCGGCCGGCCGGCGCCTGGCTGCCAACTGCAGCTGAGATTCGACTTTCCCGATGACAACACCAATGTCAGTGGCAGCTTCGGAGCTGATTCAGCGGTTTTCACTCGAGCGATCTTCAGGCTCAACGGATGAGCCGGATCTGTCGCGCCAGTATGAGCAGGTGCGCTCGTGCACGGAGAAGTTATGCGCGCCGCTCGAGACTGAAGATTACGTGATTCAGTCCATGCCGGACTGCAGTCCCACTAAATGGCATCTCGCGCATACCAGCTGGTTCTTCGAAACCTTTGTGCTTGGGCCACACCTTTCCGGCTACAGGCCGTTTGACCCGCAATACCGCTATCTCTTCAACTCTTATTACAACGCCGTCGGCCCGCGCTGGCCGCGGCCGCAACGCGGCCTGCTGTCGCGCCCGACGGTAGTAGAGATTTTTCGTTACCGCAAGTACGTGGACGAGCACATGGTGCAATTTCTCCAGTCAACGCAGGCGGCTGCTGCGCCGGACATCGCCGGCAAAGTCGTGTTGGGGTTGAATCATGAACAGCAGCATCAGGAATTGATCGTGACAGACCTGAAACACGCGCTGGCGACGAATCCGCTTCGTCCCGTGTATCGGCCGGCGGCCCCGGACGAAGGCGACCGCCCCCCTCTTGCCTGGGTGTCGTACACGGGCGGCCTGACGCAGGTCGGCCACGTAGGACCTGGCTTCGCCTTCGATAATGAGTCACCCCAGCACCAGGTCTTTCTGGAAGAGTTTCAAATCGCCTCGCGGCTGGTGCTCAATCAAGAATTTCTGGCATTTGTCGAGGACGGCGGCTACCAGCGACCCGAGTTCTGGCTGTCCGATGGCTGGGCGGCGCGGCAGGAGCGCGCTTGGGAAGCGCCGCTTTACTGGGAAAAGCAGGACGGCCAGTGGTTGGTCATGACGCTGGCCGGTTGCCAGCCCTTGAACGCGGCAGCGCCGCTTTGCCATGTCAGCTATTACGAGGCGGACGCCTTTGCGCGCTGGAGCGGCCAGCGCCTGCCCACCGAGCAGGAATGGGAAAGCGCTGCCGCCGGCGTCGCCTCGGCCGGCCACTTTCTGGAAAGCCATCGCTATCATCCCGCCGCCGTCCGCGCGGCCGAGGATCGCGGCCCGCTGTATCAGCTCTACGGCGATGTCTGGCAATGGACGGCCAGCCCCCACATGGCCTATCCCGGCTATGCCGCGACGTCGGGAGCGCTCGGGGAATACAACGGCAAATTCATGTGTAACCAGCTGGTCTTGCGTGGCGCCTCCTGCGTTACGCCGCGCAGCCATGCGCGCCTGACCTATCGCAACTTTTACCCGCCCGAGGCACGTTGGCAATTTAGCGGCATCCGTTTGGCCAGGGACCTGACATGATTGCACCTTTCACGTTGTCCGCGCCGACGTATGAGCTTTCTTCGGCGCTTGAAGTTTTTCGCAGGGATGTCCTGAGCGGCCTGGCGCGGCGGCAGAAGACGCTGCCGTGCAAGTATTTTTATGATGACGCGGGCGCGCGACTGTTTGAAGAAATCACGCGCCTCCCCGAATATTATTTGACGCGCACCGAACTGGGCATCATGGAGCGGCACGCCGCGGACATGGCCGCCCTTGCCGGCCGTGACTGCTTGCTGATTGAATACGGCAGCGGCAGCAGCCTCAAGACACGCTACCTGCTCCGGCATCTGGACCGGCCGGCGGGATATGTGCCGATCGATATTAGCCAGGAACAACTTTACCAGACCGCCGCGGCGCTCGGACAGGATTTTCCAGGCCTGGAAGTCCAGCCGCTCTGTGCGGATTTCACGGCCCCGGTCCGCTTGCCTGAAAGCAAGCGCGCGGCCGGCCGGCAGGTGGTCTATTTTCCCGGCTCGACTATCGGCAATTTTACCGTTGCCGAAGCGATTCAGCTCTTGCGGCGCACGGCCAAGCTTTGCAGTCAGGGAGGCGGCATCCTGCTCGGCGTGGATCTCAAGAAAGATCCGCGGGTCATCGAGCAAGCCTATAACGATTCCCAGTTTGTCACGGCTGCCTTCAACCGAAACTTGCTGACGCGCATCAACCGCGAACTGGATGCCAATTTCCAGGTCGAGCAGTACTGGCATCACGCCTTTTATGATCCTTTGGAAAGCCGCATTGCAATGCACCTGGTTAGCCAGCGCGATCAGGAAGTGCGGGTTGCCTCGAAGCAATTGTCCTTTGCCGAGGGTGAGTCAATCCGTACAGAGTATTCGTACAAGTACAGTCCTCGGGATCTGCGCGAGCTGGCGGCGGCATCCGGCTTCCACGTGCAGCGAACCTGGGTGGACGAAAACAGGCATTTCATCGTTTCATATCTCACCCCGGTCACGCGCTGAGAGGCGCTCTTTGTGGCGACAGAATTCGATTGGGTACAATCTGCGCTTTGCTATATGCTAAGCAGTAGCACCTGGGCTGCTTCTCACGCCGTCGCACAGGAGGCTTCCGCATGTCGAACGGCATCCACAATTTCACCAGACGTGATTTTCTGCGTGCTTCCGCGGGCGGCGGCTTCGCGCTGGGTGGAATGCTCGGCCTGGGCATGGATCTGCGGGCCGCCCAGCAGCAACTCCGCAATCTTAAGATTGCCCAGGCGCGGGAAGTGCCGAGTGTCTGCCCGTACTGTGCCGTCGGCTGCGGCCAGATTGTCAGCGTGCGCGACAAGAAGATCATCAATATTGAAGGCAATCCCGAAAGTCCGATCAACCAGGGCACGCTTTGTCCCAAGGGCGCCGCCACGTTTCAGCTGGCCGTCAATCCGCGGCGCATGATCAAGGTTTGGTACCGAGCGCCGGGCGCCCTGGAGTGGGACAAGACCAAGACCCTCGACTGGGCCATGGACCGGATCGCTCAGCTTACCAAGCAGACACGCGACGAGAGCTTCCAGGAATTCTGGGATACCAAGGACCAGGCCGGCAAAACGCTTCACAAGCGCGTCAACCATACGTTGGCCATCGCCTCGCTCGGCGGGGCCACCATGGACAACGAGTGGAACTATGTGCAATGCAAATTGATGCGCGGCCTGGGCGTTGTCTTCATTGAAAACCAGGCCCGGATATGACACAGCTCCACCGTGCCCGGTCTGGGCACCTCGTTCGGCCGTGGCGGCGCCACCACGTTCGCCATGGACTTGAAGAACTCCGACAGCATTTTGATCATGGGCTCGAACATGGCCGAGTGCCACCCGGTCGCCTTCCGCTGGGTGATGCAGGCCAGGACGCGGATGACCAATCCATGCACGCTCATTCACGCCGATCCGCGTTTCACGCGCACCTCGGCGATGGCGAACATCTACGCGCCGTTGCGGGCCGGCAGCGATATTGTTTTTCTCGGCGCGCTCATCAACTATGTGCTGGACCACCTTGAGCCGATCTTCCACAAGGAATCGGGTGAGCGCTCCGAGCGCGAGCGTTTCTTCCATGATTACCTGGTGCGCTACACCAATGCGGGCACACTCATTTCCCAGGACTTCAAGGACACGGAGGAGGGCGATTTCGCCGGGCTGTTCTCCGGGTTTGATGCGGGCAAACGGCAGTACGATGTGAAAAAGTGGCGCTATGAGAGCGAACCGGCGAGCGACAAACCGCAGGCCGCCAGCGGCACGCCAGGCCAGGGTCAGCCGCACTCGTTCAGCGCCCAGGTCGGCAAGCTCGTCGGGCCGCGCCCAAAGGAAGATCCGACGCTGCAGAACGAGCGCTGCGTCTTCCAGATCCTCCGCAAGCACTACAAGCGCTATACGCCTGAACTCGTCGAGGAGGTTTGCGGCACGCCGCGGGCCACGTTCCTCAAAGTCGCGGAGAGTTTGCTGGCCAACGCCGGTCCCGATCGTACCGGCGCGATCTGCTATGCCGTCGGCTGGACGCAGCATACGGTGGGCGTGCAGATGATCCGGGCGGCGGCGGTGTTGCAGACGCTGCTCGGCAACATCGGCCGGCCGGGAGGCGGCATCCTCGCGCTACGCGGCCATGCCACCATCCAGGGCTCCACCGACATCGCGACCCTGTACAACCTCCTGCCTGGCTACCTCAACACGCCCACGGCTCAGAAGAAGCATGACACCCTGGCCGATTACATCAACACGGAAACCAGCGCCACCTCTTACTGGTCGAATTTCCCCAAGTTCATTATCAGCCAGCTCAAGGCCTGGTACGGCGACGCCGCGACTGAGGCGAACAGTTTCGCCTACGACTTCCTGCCCAAGAACACCGGCGACCACTCACACATGCCCATGTTCGTCGAAATGAACAAGGGCACCATCAAGGGCTTCTTCGCCATGGGGCAGAATCCGGCGGTCGGCGGCCAGAACGCTTCCTTCCAACGCCAGGCGCTGGCCAAGCTCGACTGGATGGTGGTGCGCGATCTGTACGAAACCGAGACGGCCAGCTTCTGGAAAGATTCTCCCGAGGTAACCAGCGGCAAGCTCAAACCGGCGGAAATCAAGACAGAGGTGTTCTTCCTGCCGGCGGCCGCCGTCGCGGAGATGGACGGCAGCTTCACCAACACCCAGCGGCTCGTGCAGTGGCACGAACGGGCGGTCGACCCGCCCAACGATGCCCGCTCCGACATCTGGTTTACCGTGCACCTGGGACTGCGTCTCAAGAAGCTTTACGCCGATAGCTCCAAGGAGCGCGACCGGCCGATCAAGGCGCTCGTTTGGGACTATATCGAACCGAAAGAGAACGAAGGCTGGCGCATCAGCGATGAGCCGGCCGCCCGGCTCATCCTCAAGGAAATCAACGGCTACGTCTGGTCGCCTCGCAGGCTGGTGGAAGCCAAGCCCGTCTCCAGCTTTGCCGACCTCAAGGACGACGGCACCACGGCGTGCGGCGGCTGGATCTACTCGGGAGTCTATGCGCCGACGCCCGCGGAGCCGCTCGGCCATAATTTCGCGGCCAACCGGAAAGGCGACGACTGGGTCGCTCTGGGCTGGGCCTTTTCCTGGCCGGCCAACCGCCGGATCATGTATAACCGCTGCTCCGCGAACGTCGAGGGCGATCCGTGGCCCAAGGAAGCGCGGCTGGCGCAGGAGTTTGCCGCAGCCGGCGGGCCGCGCATGCGCGGCTATGTCTACTGGGACGCGGGCCAGAAGCGCTGGGTCGGCCTTGATGTACCCGATTTCGCCGCCACCAAGGCGCCGAACACGCCGGCCAAGCCGAACGGCGTGGGCCTGGATTACCACGACGGTGCTTCGCCCTTCATCATGAAGGCGGACGGCAAAGCCTGGCTGTACGTGCCCAACGGCCTGGTGGACGGCCCACTGCCGACTCACTACGAGCCTTACGAATCGCCGATGGTCAACGCAGTCTATAAACAGCAGAGTAACCCCGCGGCGCTCATCTGGGACATTCCCGGCAACCCCTACGCCAAGGTTGCATCCCCAGAGTACCCGCACGTATTGTCCACGTATCGGCTCACCGAGCATCATCTGAGCGGCAGCATGAGCCGCTGGTTGCCGTGGCTTTGCGAGTTGCAACCCGAGTTGTTCTGCGAAATTTCTCCGGAGCACGCTCAGGAAATCGGCGTCGGCAACACCGAGTGGGTGGTCATTTCGACGCCGCGCGGTTCCATCCGGGCTAAGGCTCTGGTCACGGGGCGGATACGGCCTTACCGCCTGAAGGACCGGATCGTGCATCATGTCGGCCTGCCGTGGCATTGGGGCTACAAGGGGATCACTACGGGCGATATCGTCAACAACCTTTCGGCGCTGGTGGGTGACCCGAATGTGACCATCCATGAGGCGAAGGTCTTTGTGTGCCAGGTGGCCAAAGGATAATCGTCGGAGGTGGAGTTATGCCCGAGCCCGTTGGCTTTTACACTGACACCACCGTCTGCATCGGCTGCAAGGCCTGCCAGGTCGCCTGCCATGAATGGAACGATCTGCCTGCCCAAAAAGGGCCGGGACGGCGCGAGCTGCCTTTGCTGAGCGGCAACAGCTACGACAACACCGGCAGCCTTTCCGACGTCAACTGGCGGCACGTCAAGTTCATTGAACAGTTCAGCACGGACCCCAACCGCTCGCAGGCCGCCTGGCTGATGATGTCGGACGTATGCAAGCATTGCGTGAATGCGCCCTGCCTGGAAGTCTGTCCGACCGGGGCCATCTTGCGGACCGAGTTTGATACGGTCTACATCAATGGGCCCGCCTGCAACGGTTGCCGGGACTGTATCACGGCGTGCCCATTCGGGGTCATTCACATGAGCACAGACCCCAACAAGCTGGTCGCCCAGAAATGCACGTTTTGCTACGACCGGCTGCAGCATAACAAGCCCCCGGCGTGCGCTCAGGCTTGCCCGACGCAATCGATCCGCTTTGGGCCGATCCGCGAGCTCAAGGTGGCAGCAAAGGCTCGCGTCGAGCAGTTGAAGAAACAAGGGGTGGCCAAGGCTCAGCTCTATGGCGCCGATGAATCGGTGCTGGGCGGCCTTAACGCCTTCTATTTGCTGGTTGACAAGCCAGAGACGTACGGGCTGCCTTCCAACCCCAAAGTCCCCAGCCGAAGTGTGCCCATCTCTTCCTTCTGGAGTCTCGTCACCGCAGCCGTGACGGCGCTGGGAATGCTGTTCGCGTTCCGCGATCGCACCAGGCCGTCGCCCAGGCCGGGAGGGACGCCATGAACCTGTTTGTCGCCGATGCCCACTGGGGCTGGTGGATCATCCTCTACTTCTTCCTGGGCGGCATTGCGGCGGGCGCTTACTTCACGGCCACGCTCATCGACCTGTTCGGCAACGCGCGCTACCAAGAGCTGGCGCGCGTGGGATACTGGATTGCCTTCCCGTTGATCGTCGTGTGCGGCATGCTCCTGACGGTTGATCTGGAGCGGCCGGAACGCTTCTGGCACATGCTTTTCAAGTCAGAAATCGTCCACCAGGCCCGGGCGGAGGGCTGGCCCACGGCCGGCGGCGCCTGGAAGACGTTTGCCCAGGCGTTTCTTTTTAAGTATTGGTCCCCCATGTCGCTTGGCGCCTGGGCGCTGATGCTCTTCGGGGCCTGCAGTGTGCTGTCCTGTCTCGGGAGTATCTGGCCGGAAGGCCGCCTGTCGCGCTGGTTTCGGCACAGTGTCTTTGCACGCTTCTTGCAATTGATCGGCTGCTCGGTCGGCTTGTTCATTGCCTCCTACACGGGCGCCTTGCTCACGGCGACCAACCAACCGCTGTGGAGCGATAGCAATTGGATCGCTTCACTGTTCATGGCGTCGGCGGCATCCACCGGCGTTGCGGCCATCACCTTGATTGCCCACAGCCGTCATGCCGACGTCGAGCCCGGACTGCGGCGCGCCGACCTCTGGGCCGTGTTCCTGGAACTGCTGCTCTTTACCGTATTTCTCGTATCGCTCGGCCCACTGTTGAAGCCGCTCCTGTTCACGCTGCATGGCAAGGTCTTTGTGATCGGCACCGCAGTCCTGGGCATCCTCCTGCCGTTGTTTCTGCTTTCACCGCTGGGCAGGGTGGCCAGCGGTCGCGCGGTGACGGCAGCGCTCTTGTCGTTGCTGGGCGGGCTCGTGTTGCGCTATGGGATCCTGACAACTCCCCCGGAAATGCTCGACCACGCCAATACGCTGCGCTCCCGCTTTGCCCATGAAATCGAAGCCGCCAAGCCTTTTCCGGATTGGCCACAACTTCCTCCCGAGTTCAAATTCAGTCCCGAAGACGGCAGAGCACGCGGCGGCGGACCTGGCGCGGACCCCGGGAATCGGTCCGCCGACTTCGTGCCGCGCAGCAAAGTGTTTAATGAACCATGACCTGCCATGTGCTGAACCGGACGAGCCGTTGCGGCCGCGCGACCTGGCGCACCTGCTGCTGGCATCCGGCGATCTGCTGCCGCGCCAGCGCGCTCGCGATCAGCAGGCCGATGTGGCCGGCATGCTGCTCAAGCGCGACCTGCTGACGCGGCTTGCTGCTCTGGACCCCGAGGCGGACCAATTGGAAGCGGCCCTCGTGCAAATCGTTAATGAGATCGGCGTGCCCACCGGGCCGATACGGGCCATCGCCGCGATGTTCCGTGAGGAATGGCAGGCGGCATGCGTCTCACCCGAGTGGGTCGCCCAACTGCTTGGCGAGGCAATGCAACTTCGCACCGAGGAACGACCCCGTGGCCAATCGCCTCGTCGCTAAACTCTTTGGTTCGACCAGGCCTGTCTCGGCGGAAGTCGGCGAAGCACTCGCGGAGCTGGCCAGGCTAGCCAAGGAACGTCCTGAACTGGCCGGGCCTGCCGCCCTGCTCGCCGAAATTCTTCCCGGCCTCTACCAGGATCCGAATCACGAAGCGCCGCCCGAAATCTCCGGCGAGCAAGCTGCGGCAAAACTGGCCGGCGGAGTTCCCTTGCTGCGCGGCGAACAAATCGCGATCGACGTTAAGTCGTTCCGCAAGCGCTGGTTTGCGATATGTGCCGCCATGGAACGGGGGCACAAGTCCGGTGCGGCAAAACGCATTGCCGACTCCTTGCGCCGCGAACAGTTGAACGCCGAGGAAATGATCCGCGAATTGCTTGCCGGACGGCCCGAAGGTGTTTATCTGCAGGCTAACAATCTTGATCTGGATGTTGAGACGGTCGCCTCGGTCCTACGCCTCACGCTATTTCCAGTCCTAGGTTCCCTGGGCAGCGTTTTATCGCCTTTGCAGCAAGCCGCCCGTTGGGAACAAGGCTACTGTCGGGTGTGCGGCAGTTGGCCGTTGCTTGGGGAATTTCGCGGCCTGGAGCAATTGCGCTTTCTGCGCTGCGCGCTCTGTGCCGGTGAATGGGAATTTCCTCGCCTACGCTGCCCTTTCTGCGCAACGCGCGATCACCAGTTGCTGGGTTATCTTCATGTCGAAGGGGAAGAAACCAAATATCGCGCGGCAACCTGTGAACAGTGCCATGGCTATGTCAAAATACTTTCCACGCTGACACCACTTTCGCCACCACAGCTTCTGGTTGCGGATCTGGCGACCACGCATCTCGACCTGGTCGCCGCCGAACGCGGCTACACGAACCAGCCGTAGGTCAGGATTCTATCCTGACCGGCTCACCTTCGGTCGGCGTAGGCATCCCGAACCGCTTTACTCCCTTGACGGGCAAAGGTAAGATGTAAGCGTTATGTTGCAGGTCCTCGGACAGATCGCCGGCAGGCTGCTTGGTGAACTCGGTCAATCGTTCGTCCGTCCGCGCAAGGAGCCCGCGAAGCGAAGTCCCCCGGCTGCAGCGCCCGCGAACTTTCAGCCTCTGCGGCGCGTCATAGTCACAGATGGCGTGGGCCGGACGCTCTTCGACGAATATGCTGCCCATCAAGCAGGCAGCCGTGGCGACGAAGAAACAGGCTGGGTGCTGCTCGGTTTGCGGCAAGAAGAGGAAGCGGTAGTGCTGGCAACGCTGCCCGCAGGCGCGGCACGCGACGCCAGCGTCGGTCACGTTCAGTTTAATAGCGGCGGCCAGGTCGTTGGCTGCCGATATGTTCGTCAATCGGATCGCCGCCTTACCATCCTGGGTGTTGTGCATACGCATCCGGGCAGCCTGCGCCATCCGAGTGACGGAGATTACCGCGGCGACAGCATTTGGGTTAGACAACTGCGCGGGCGGGAAGGTATCTTCGGGATCGGCACCGCGGACAACAGCCCGGGCAATGGCGCGGATATCGCCTACCAACCGCGCCCCAACGTCCAATGCCTGGGCAAATTGCGGCTGTCGTGGTATGCCCTGGGACATGGCGAGCGGAACTATCGCCCTTTGCCGGCGGAGTTCACTTTGGGTCCCGATTTGGCACGGCCGTTGCACTCCGTTTGGCTGCCGATCGAGCAGCATGCCGAACGCATCGACCGGCTGTGCCGGCAACAAGCCGGTATCACGCTCGATGTAACCGCGGGAAGAAAGGGACCTGCCCTGACGATGAATGTTCCCCTGGCTAAACCGGGGAACGGCATTCGTGTAGTACTGGAGGAAGACGAAACCTGCTATTATTGGTTGCGTGACGGCGAACTGGTCGCCGCCGATCCTCAAGACGCCCGCGTAGATCGAGCCGTTTACCTGCTGCTGGCGGAGCTGGCCGCAGGAGCTAACTAGGTGTTTTGCTTTGCTCTTTTTTTTACGGGAAGGAGAACGTCATGGATTTCCGTCCGCTCAACGACACGGAACGGCGGCAACTTGTCACAGCGTTGCGAGGCAATGCGGAAAGTGACCGGGCCATCTTGATGGATCGTCGTGACACCAGCTTCCTGGGCAGCGCTGAAGAAGTTCCCGACGAAGAAGTGATCACGGCCATTCGCTCGGTACCGTGCCACTACTAGGCGCTCATGGGTCTTCTCGACAGCGAGGCCGGCAAACGGCGGCTCTTGACGGTAGAAATCCCGGTCATCGAGCGCTACAACGAAGGCCGGGACCCGGACTTCCGGATACAGCTCCTCCGCCTGGGAAACAGCCTGGTTCTCCGCTACCGCCTGAAGCCCGGACACAATGTCTACCAGGTGGAAACGCGGCTTGTCTCCAGCTATCCCACGGTGCCTCCGGAAATTCGCGTGCTGACTCCGCTCAAGCACTGTCCCCATCTTCTGGAAGGACAGACCCTATGCTTGTGGCGGCAAGGGAGCACGCGCGTTACCAGCCGTTGGGACCCGTCGCGCTTTACCTGTGTGTTCGCGGTCCAGGCCGCCTGGCGCTGGCTGGCCTGCTATGAGATCTGGCACGAAACCGGAGAATGGCCGCTGCCGGAGGCCAAGTAAGGACCCGGTGTAACAACCGGCGCGCCCTGGTGATCGCCTGCAAGCACCCATCGCCCAGCCACCCAATCGGAGGATGCCGATGGCCCATCTCATTCAGGTTGGCGCGGGCAGCGGCGGGATGCCGGTGCTTGACCTCCTTTGCCGGGAGTCGCGCATTACGCGCGTGACCCTGATCGAGCCCGATATCTACAAGCCCCACAACGTCGACCGGCACGTTTTTCCCCTGGAAGCTATCGGCGAGCCAAAGGCCGAGCTGGCCCAGCGTTGGTTAAAGGAGCGCCGCGCCGACCTGGAAATTGCCGTTCTTCCCTGCGACCTGCTCGATCCCGTGGCGCAGCAGGAGATCGAGTCAAGCGTGGCCAGCGCCGACATCGGCGTCTGTGCCGCCGACAACGAGCCGGCCAAGTTCCATTGGGATGCGCTCATGCGCCGCTTCGGCAAACCGTGGACGCTGGGCGAGGTGTTGAGCGGCGGCATCGGCGGCTTTGTGCATTGGTTTATGCCCGGCGGTCCGTGTTATGGCTGCGTGGCAAGCCATTTGCAACGCTCCGTGACGGTGGAGAAGCCGCCGACTCCCGATTATGCCCAGCCCGGCGGCGCCATCGCGGAAACAACTGTGCCGGCTGGCAAGTCAGCCATTGCGGCCATTGCTTCCTTGCACGCTCTGATAACGCTTGGGCTTCTTGACAAGCCCCAGACTTATGATCCTGGCTTTACCAGCCTGTTATTCACCCTGCAACGGGTGCCGGAAGTTTTTGAAGAGGCGTTCCGTCCATACCGCTTCCGCATTGCGCGTTCGGCAGAGTGCTTGATCTGCCGGCCGGCGGCGGGCGCGGAGCTTTCCTCGCCGGAGGAACTCGATGTGGCCTTGGATCAAGCGCTGGCGCGACTGGGCCATGAATGACTTGTGGTCGATGCACCGCAGCAGCCCCCAGCCGCACGCGTTGCACTACAGCTATGAAAAAGCCGGCCTGACCCTGCACGATCAACCCATTCCCTGGAATGCGGAGGCCGTCCTGGTCGAGGCCCTGGTGCGCCTGCCCCCGGGCAACCAGCGCCGCAAGGCGGATTTCCAGCTCCGCCATGGCCGCCAGGAGCCGATCGCGCCCGAATCCATGCGCCGCGACGAAACCAGCAGCGAGCACCATCGCCTGGTCTTTCGCATGATGCCCCCCGCGCTGCCGGTAACCGTGGAGCTGATTTACAAGGACCACCATTTCGGCCAACTCACCTTGCCGGTCCTGACGCGCGAGGAGTTCCTCAAGCGCCTGCGTCTGGAGATGCCGACCCTCTATGTGCGGCTCGGCAATCAGAGCGTGGCCTGCCAGACTTTTGTGGCCAGTCAGTGCCGGGGCCTGCTTCTCAGCACCCTGGTGAGCAGCCCGACCAGCCTGGTGCCGCTCCTGGACCTCGGCTTGCACGTCGAGTTTCGCTCCGAGCGCGCCAGCACCTCGTATACGGCGCCTGCCACCCTGTCGAGCTCCCAGCTCGCCGGCAACCAGGCCCTGATCACCTTGATGCCGCGCCGCTTCCCGCGGCGCATGGGTTCGTGGCTGGCAACCTGGATTGTCGGCGATCGCCCGCTGGTCAAGCAACAGATCCAGGCCATTTCGCAAAGCCATTTCCGCCACTCCTTGCGCGTTTGCGACACGCGGTTCGTCATCCAGCGCGACAAGGAAGGCGTGTATCTGACCCGTCACATGCCGCCCCTGGCCGGCGTGGCTCGTGTTGGTCCCTGCTTTCTGCTGAGCAGCAAGGAGCCGGGCATGGCCGGCCTGTGCCCGCTGCAAGTTCGCACCCAGGTCCCCGGCAGCGTGCGGCCGCCGCTTCTGGTTGAAGAAGAGCTCCTGGTCACCGACGGGCCGACCATGTTCGCTCCGGGCACGGTCGATGCCGCCGATCTCGACCAGGTAAGTGCCTTCGAGTTACGCACCAAGGGCAGCTCGCTCGGTACCATGCCCCTGTCCCCCGTGCCGGCCGCCTTCTTCACCGCCGAGGGGGGATTCCGGACCACCTTCGACTTCCCCTGGTCCGGTGCTGCCGATGAAGAACTCACGGATCGGCTGAGCCGGCTCGTGGACGGCTGCGGCAACGCCGGCTAGTGATTTAGAGCCTGAAACAAAAATGGGGACTGGCTCGGTAGGGGAGGTATCTGGCGCAAGGCTTGAAACACCGAGAGCAAAGTCGCGCATCGGCACGCAGCGCCGCTTGCAGAGGTCCTTTCGGAAACAGCAGCAGGTACAGGTTCGAGGCCAGCGCCGCGAATTGATTCCAGAGAAAGCGAAACGGCTTGCGGCCGTTGCTGGTGCGGCCCATGCAGGTGCACAGGAACGGCGCGGGGGCGCGTTGCTCCTGGGCGTACCACGGGGCGCGGCGGCTGGACAGGTAGACGCTATTCGAAGACGCACAACAGCCCGCCGCCATGCCCGTGCTGTACGAGCGCTCATAGCGGCGGCTGCTCCCGAAACCGCTGGAAAGGGATCTCGGTTTTCTGGAGAAACCCGGAAGGCCTACCAAGGCAGCCGCCGATGTTGACGCGTTTTCCAAGAAGTCCGCGAAATGAACAAAGACGCGGAGAAAATACCAGCATGCTGGAGCGGTACTATCTTATCGCGTCTTGCTCCGGCTGGCTTCAAACGCCGCTTCCTCCCGGCGGGCGAGGAAGCAGTCGAGTAGTTGCCCGTCGGTCATGTCCGCGCCGTGTGGCAACAGGGCGGCGCGGCGGATTTCATCGAGCATCCAGCTGGTCGGGCTGATCGTCACGGGGCAGCCACCTGAAGGGAAAGCTTGAGGCCGTCTCCTGTATTCTCCCAGTCGCGGGCAGTTTCATCCACTATTTGCCATAAAACTTGGCGTGCCATGCGAAATCGTCGAGATTAGCCGGGACATCCTCACCAAATGGCGTTGTGACATAG
The DNA here is from genome assembly GCA_035939715.1 of Gemmataceae bacterium. GTDB lineage: Bacteria > Planctomycetota > Planctomycetia > Gemmatales > Gemmataceae > DASZFN01. The sequence continues at coordinate 23,703 of DASZFN010000419.1, forward strand.
CGGTTACGGAAATCACTGGCGACGGTACGCATCTCTCGCTAAGCTCATGCATCCAGGTTTTCGGAGGGGAATGGTCACGTTTGACTACGGGGGTATCGATTTCATGGAGTCATTTTCTGGGCAACCGAATGCTGTTCGCGTTAGAGCTTTCGCTGGTTTGCTACTGGCGATGACACTCGTGGCAATCGGTGCTTCGGATCCGCTTGCCGCCGCGGTCCCACAGGACAAAGCCAAAACGGACGCAGGTAGCGCGACGGACAAGTCCAAGACCGAGCTTGCCAGGCCAAAAACCGGGCTCATCATCAACGACGCGCGTGCGTTTCAGGGTTACACGCTGCTCGCGCCAATCATGTCCAGGATGGTTTACATGGTCGATATGCAGGGGCGAGTCATCCGCACCTGGGAGGGCGAGGCTCCGGGAAACATGAGTGTTTATCTTCTTGAGAATGGGCACCTGCTCCGCTATGGCAGATTGGCCGAGCAAACTTTCGGCGACGGTGCGGGTGCGGCAGGACACGTTCAGGAATTCACGTTCGAAGGCGAGCTGGTTTGGGACTACCGATTTGCCAGCACCAAACAGTTGGCCCATCACGACATATTCAGAATGCCCAACGGCAATGTGCTCATGATCGTTTGGGATAAAAAGTCGCCAGCGGAAGCCGTTGCCGCCGGGCGGCGCCCGGAGACCGTGGGCCAAAGCCAGCTGCTCGTGGATTGCATCTACGAGATCCAGCCGGCCGGCAAGACAACCGGCAAGGTCGTTTGGGAATGGCACGTCTGGGATCATCTGATTCAAGACAACGATTCGTCCAAGGCCAATTATGGCAATGTCGGCGCCCATCCGGAA
>DASZFN010000420.1:0-2005 GCA_035939715.1 Gemmataceae bacterium
GCCGCTAAGCACGCCCAGGTACTTGAGCGGATTGTCAATCGCCAGGTATTGCCGGTAATTCTCGGCATGGTAGCCCTTGGAGAGATTGACACGATCGGTAATGCCCGTCCTGGAATCGGGGTTCTGGCCATACCAAACATAATCCTTGCCGATGCGGCCGAAGTACAGGACGCCGGCAAGCGCCGGCGTATCGATCCACACGGCACTCGGGACCACGCCGTTGTTGATCCATGGTCCCCGGGTTAACGGCTTCTTCACCACGGCGGACCGGTAAGGTGCAGGGTAAATATCGGGATGGTTGATCGGGTAGAACAGCATGGTCTTGCTGGGGATCGTGCTGTTGGGGGGCAGTGTCGGCGCCGGCCAGGGCAGGGAGATCAGGCTGCGCGGCCAGGGGCTGGAGCCGTCGCCGGCATTGAGCGTGGCGCCCGCGGCGAACGTATTGCCGCCGAGATGCTGCTGGGCGTACCAATCCGGAACGCGCACGAGATAGTTGCGCGTTTGCTTGGTGCCTGCGGCGATATGCCAGGGTCCATAACTTTTCAGCGTGCCGTCCTCATGGAACTTCGTCATCATGAGCACGGGCTTGTCGCCTCCGGAAACATCGTAGGTGCCTCCAAAGACGCTGTAGAGCGTGTCCTTCTCCCAAAGCATACCGGCGGTTTCCAGGTAGCCGGTGAAGGGAATTTTTCCCCAGGTCTTGCAGCCCTGTTGCCAGTCGTCGCCCTTCCAGCCATTGAGAAACTTGCCGCGCACGGCCTGTTCTGGGTCGGTGTTGAAACCTTCAATGCTGATTTCGACGAGAGGATTCCTGTAACGCACCGTGGGGCCGCAAACCAGCAGGGACTTGCTGCCATCGGGACGGGTACGCAGCGCGAGCGCGCCTTGGGCGCGGGAAAGCCAGGGATCCTGAGTGCCCGGCATGATGTCGAGCGGCGCTTTCATGACGCCCAGGTATTTCAAATCGGCGGCTGTGATGACGCGCTTGTGATCGGCGTCAGCGGCGCCGGCGACGCCTGCTTGCCAGCGGCCCAAAGCCAGGGTGCAGACAAACAGGTAGGTTGTCGCCAGGCCAGGCAGAAACTTCATTTTGCTACCCGATGCTTTCCATGTGCGCCGGGCGGACCTGCAGCCAGGGGCCGCCGGCCGGCGTCACGAAGGCCGGCTGCGGCACCGGCTCGGCCGCGGTTGAAGACAACTTCAACACGCCCGCGCCGATCAGGGCAATGTAATAGGGCACTTCGAGTCCATAGAGGCTGACGAACTGGGCCGCGATGGCAAAGCCGATGAGTCCGGCGACGACCATACGGCCGGCATCCCGGAACCACGGATCCGCGACCTGGCTCTTGGTCTTGATGATCCGCCCGAGCCGGAACACGACCGAGCCATAGAAGAGCAAAAGCAGGCCAAGCCCGGGGATGCCCAGCTCCGCGCCGGTCTGCAGCCAGAGCGTGTGCGCCAATTTGCCCTGCTTGTAGCCGTACTTGTCCACCACAAAGCCCCAGTGATTGGGTCCCACGCCAAACACGGGATGGTGACTCATGGTATCCAGGCAGGCGCGCCACAGCTCGAGACGGCTCTGCGCGGAGGTGTCGCGTTCCTCCGCGGAAGCGAAGATCGTCAGGAAGCGCTCGGTCACCTCGTGTCCGGCCAGTCGCCAGGCCAGCAAAATCGCGCAGGCAAAAACCAGCAGATGCGCCGGTTTCTTGGGCACGAACCAGTAGGCCACGCCGGCCGTGATAACCAGCGCCAGCATGCCGCCGCGCGAGAAGGAAAACATGACCACGTGCGTCATGAGCAGCGAGGACAGCAGCGCCAGGCCCTTGCCTATCCAGGATGGGGAGTGCAAGCCGAGAAAGAAAGCCAGCGCCACGCAGGAGACCATAGAAATGGCCACACAGTTGTTGTCCATGTCGCCAAACCCTTCCAAGGCGGCCCTGTTGTTGCCGCTGTAATAGCTCATGTTGAGCTCGTAGGCGAGATAGCCCTGGCTGAGGACGATGAC
>DASZFN010000421.1:0-5749 GCA_035939715.1 Gemmataceae bacterium
AAGCAGTTCACGCGGCCGCAGCCAAGCCCACGAACTCCTTCACCTGCCGGACGAGCCGGCAGGGGTCGATGATAAAGAACGGCGCCTGTTAGCCTGTGAACTGCTTCACCTGCCGGACGAGCCGGCAGGGGTCGGGGCGAACTCGACAAGGCTTCCTAGCTTCTGAACTCTTTCACCTGCCGGACGAGCCGGCAGGGGTCGGGGCGAACTCGACGAGGCTTCCTAGCTTCTGAACTCTTTCACCTGCCGGGCGAGCCGGCAAGGGTCGGAGTTGGTAAAGAGCGCAACTTCAAAAAGCGTAAGCGAGGTCCTCGCCGGCGCTTCGGGCTGATGTGCTGCTGATTGCGGGTTAGTTGCTCTCCTTCGCCTTCAGCGGCCGGAGCTTGATATTGCGATAGGCGACCTCGTTACCGTGGTCCTGCAGGTCGATGTGGCCCCTGGGCTCCTTGCCGAAGCGTTTCATGTCCTTGAATTTGCTGGCGGCTATCCGCTTGTTCCAGTCGTCGCTGGCGTAATCGTACTCGACGACCTTCTCGCCGTTCAGCCAGTGCTCGACGTGGTTGCCGTCCACGATGATCTTGCTCTTGTTCCACTCGCCCACCGGCTGGGTGGCATCCTTGGCCGGGGCATACAGGGCGTAGGCAGACGCTGCCGAAGTCTTCGGGTTCTTGCCGTCGGCGTGCTTGGCATTGTCGAGAATCTGGTACTCGACGCCGGTCTCATAGGGAGCGCCCCTGGTCTCGGCGACGCGATACATCACGCCGCTGTTGCCGCCCGGCGAAATCTTCCACTCGAAGGTCAGCTCGAAATTGTCGTACTCGTCCGCAGTGACGATGTCGCCGCCGCGCTTGCCCGAGCGCGGCTTGAGCACCAGGGCGCCGTCTTCGACATGCCAGCTGTCGCCGACTTCCTTGCCGCGATAGGCGCGCCAGCCCTCGGTGGTCTTACCGTCAAACAAGAGCTTCCAGCCGGCCGCCTTGTCCGCGTCGGTGAGGGTGTTCAGCGTATCGTCCGCCCGGACGGCGAATCCGAAGGCCAGCAGCGCGCCGATGGCTAGCCAGCGCGTTTTCAATGAAGCAGGCATGCTCAGTTTCCTCCTCGACAGGTGATGAATAGGTGGGGATTTCCGCAGGGAATTCTTGTATGAATGTCAGCACGACCATCGCTGGCGCTTCGGGTTGGTGTGATGACTAGGCCTTGCCCTTTCTCTTGCCGGAGGGCCGCGGGTGCGGAGCCTTGTCCTCGCTACGTTCCAGGAGGATCAGCGAGTGGGCCAGGGCGGAGTTGCCGCCCCCCATCGGCGTCTCCCGAATGGGCAGCCAACCTTCTTGAAGCAACTGCGGCAATACCGGTACGCTCGGCTCGGCGGCAGGTGTCCCATCGGCGGATCGCAGCATCGGCCAGCTATGGCCGGCATTGTTGATAATGACATAGCAGTACTGCTTCATGGGGTGTCTCCCTGGAACCTAATCCGAGTGCCGGCTTGCGGTTGCGGCGCGATCAGAGAATAAAGTAGCAAACGCCGCCGGAAACGCCAGCTGATTCAGGAGTTCCGAGTTTAACGATTGTGACGTTTTCTTACTGTTGCCGATGGCTCCCCCGGCGCATAGACTGGCGGCATCCCCTGGTCCCGGGCGCGCGAGCTCGGACCAAAAGCCCCCAGAGTGGCGCGTCATTCTGGGGGTATTTTTTTAGCCGAAAAGAAAATGGCCAACGCGGTCGCTGCCGCGCTGGCCATTTTCCTTTTTTCTGCCGAATCTTCGACGCATGCGGCTTAGGGAACCCACTCCCCGGTGGGGCGATCCAGAGGAGCCGAATACATGGCAGGGTGAATGGGCGAAGGCATGACCGGGGAGTTACCCGTAAACTTGAATTCCATCTGTCCTTCTTTCAGGTTCAGCACAACGCGGTCGCCTCGGACCTGGGCGCTGGCGCCGTCCTTTTTGTAACTCAGCATCACATGTCCTTCCAGCATCCAATCGCTGCTGCCCGTGCACTTGAGACAGTCGGCCATGGCGCGGAAGCCATGGCCTTCAATATGTATCTGGCTCTGCTGCGCGGTTAGCTTGAGTGAGTCAGAGCCGGAAGTCTTCATTTCCATGCTCTCGCAGACCGCGCGCATGCCCATGCAGCAATTTTCCATCTCGAGCTGGGTCTTGCCGCCTTCGCATTTCGCCCGCATCACGCAGCCGACACCCTGGCACTGCGCTGGCTGCATTGCTGCACACTGGGCCACTGGGACCGGCATCGTCACCGGCCGTGGCGCCGGCAGGACTTCCGGGGCAGGCATTCTGGCCTGCAATGCATCCATCATGGGCGGCGCTGGGGGAGCAGACATGGGTGGAAATGGCATAGGAGGACAAGGGTAAACGCACGGGGCAGGCCCATAAGGATAAACCGGCTGCGCCATGACGCGCTCGATCATGATGCGTTCGATCGGCAGATCCGCCGGCGCCGGGCAATAAGACGGCATCGGCATGCCCGCAAAGGCCCGTGGCGGCAGGCATTGTTCCTGTTCTTCCTCATCAGCCGCCATGACGTCGTCCACCAGCGAGCGCAGGTCGTCGAGGAACCTGGCGATCTGCTCGTGGGTTTCCGCCTTCTGCGTGACGACCAGGGCCTTGCCCAGGGCAAAATAATCGACCGTACCCTGGCCGCCCATGTGGTTCCAGCTGGCGGGCTGAATGTGGTTGGTAATCAGTTTGACGATCTGCTCTTCCAACTTCGCCTTGGAGCGTCCTGCATAAGCCGGCAGCGAGACGGCACTCTCTTCCTCTTCCAATTGCTCCAGGGCTTCAAAGAACGGCGCCAGGGAATGGATACGAGTCACCAGTTTGGCGGATTTGGGGGAGCTGCAGGAACTGCACGTCTCCTGGCAGCATTCCTTGCACGACGCAGCCTTCGTGGCGGCGCAGCATTTGGGACACGTGGCCTTCGCAGCCGAGGGCTTTTTCTCTTCCGCCCACGCGCTCCCCACGATCAAGATAAGGGTCAGGGCGTAAATAGCTTGCCAATTCTTCATCTGGGTCATCGACATTGCCTCCGCGAGTTCCGATGCAGTACGGACACGGGGCGGAACGATAACAAAGAGCTGAAAATGTGTCAGCGCCAAGCAGGGGCAAGCCGTTGAATTCAATCCGCAGCGCGGATTAGCAGTCTACGGTTCAATCATTGGTCATTCGTCATTGGTCATTCGTCATTCGCCAATGACGAATGACCAATGACTAATTTACTTCTTGAGCTTGTTCTTTTTTGTCTGCTTTTTCTGATCCGCCTTTTGCAGGCGGTCGAGCACATCGGGATTGCGCTTGAAGAATTGCTGCTTGATTAGTTCGCGGGTCTCCGGGTCCGTCAGCGAGAGCGACGGCAAGCCGGCCTGCTGTTCCGGGGTGAGATCCTTTTGGATAAAGTCGCGGAGCACGCGGTCGGGAACATCCGGTAGTTCCGGTTCTGGGGCAATAGCTACGGCCACATCGTTCGCGGCCGCAATGGCCCGCGCGCGGTTGCGGAAAGACTGCCAGAGGAAAGGCTCGCCAGGCAGCGTCATGCCGGGAATCTGCAGCTTATGCTTGCGGGCCAGATTCGCCAGCTGGTTGGCATAACGCGGCCAGATGCCGTCGCGGAGATTGGTTTTCTCCTGCTCAGTCAATACCGGCAACAATTGCTGTTTGCAGAATTCTTGCACGGGACGGGTGAAGTCTGCCAGATGCGAAGGCCCTAACTGAGCCGGCAAGAGAATTCGATTGTCGCGGGCGAAGCGGGTTACCTTCTCGGCGTAGTCAGGCCACTTGCCTTCTGATTGATCAATGTCCGGGGACGGCCAGCCGGCTGCCTTTTTCAGGCGCGCCTGCAAGCCGGCAGGCAACTCCGTGAACTGCCTGGGGCCGATTTTCGGCGACGGCGGGTACTTGAGCGGATGCTTGTCGGACAGCTCCACCAGGGTGGTGAGCGCCTGCACCCACTGGCCCGGCTTGGCGACGGCGTCAAAGTCCTGCTTCAGCCGCAGCTTCTCCTCCTCGCTGAGCAGCGGCGTCAGCGAGTCGCGAACAAAATCGGCAATCTCCGGCTTGAGTTTCTGCAGACGGCCGGCCACCTGCCGCAGGCGCTCGCCCTCGTTCCAGTGCCGGATCGCGTAGGCCCACTCCTGATGACGCTGCCGCTCCTCTTCGCGTAGCTCCTTGATGCGCTGCCGGTATTTTGCCGGCTCTGAGGCGAGCCTCGCTAGTTCTTCCTGGTATGTTCTGGGCAGCCGGCCGATCCATTCGCGTTCACGTATCTCCCTGATGAGCCGTAGTTTTTCCTTATTGTCCGCGGCCGCTTCCAGCTTTTTGCGCTCGGTCTCGGGCAGGCGCTGCAGCCAGTCGTTATAGCGCTCCAGGACGCGCTGCAGGCGCGCGTAGCCCGCCGAATCTTCCTCGTGCAGGTCGCGATCGAGCTTGCGCAGCTCCTTTTGCTTTTCTTCCGGCAACGCCAGGAACGCCTGCAAATCCTGCAACAACCGCGCATAGTGCTGCGGATCACTCCTGGCTTTCTCCAGCAGCTTGCGGTTCCGCTCCTGCTCGTCGTTGCCGTCCGCCCGCGCAACCAACGGCAAAGCGATTAACAGAAGAAGCAGGGACAGACTTCGCTGCATGCCACGCATATTAGTTTCACTGGGGCCAGTAGCCAGTAGTCAGTAACTACTGACTACCGGCTACTGACTACTGACCATCTCCAAAGAGATCCTGCTGCGCCAGTTCTTTGAGAAACTCGATATTCTCCACCTGCTCGTAGAGTCGCTTATTTTCGATGACGCGCAGGTCCTGGACCAGGCTCTGCTCCAGAGCGGCGGTGTCGGTCTGCGTCAGCGCCTGGGGCGGAGGCGGGCGCGGACTCAGTAAGGAAACGCCCGTGAAGCCCACCGAGCCGGCAAGCAAAAGAGCCGCGGCCCAGCCGGCGCCGTATGTCCAGGAGTGCTTGAGGCCGGGAGGCCTGGGGAGCGCGACGGCTGGGCGCAGCACCGCGACGCGCTCCAGCGTCTTGCTGGTGAAGGCCGTCGATGGCCCCGGCTGCGGCAGGTAATCGAGCATCTGCCAGGTTTTCTGCAGCGCCTCCGCTTCGGCGCGGAGCGCGGGATCGCGATTCAACCGGGCCTCCACAGAGCGCGCCCTGTTGCCGTCCAGCTCGCCATCGAGATAGGCCGTCAGATCCGCCCATTCGTCATTGTTTAGATTTGCTTGCCTGGCCACATCACACCCCTTGCCGCGGATCAGAAATCAGCCACCCTCGGGAGGCTCCGGTATCGGCTGGCCGTCCATGAAGACGTAATCTTTCAGGGCCTCGCGCAGGTTCATGCGCGCCCGGCACAACAACGATTTCACCGCCTTGACCGTCAGACCCATGACCTCGGCGATCTCCGCGTAATTCATGTCCTCAAACTTGTTGAGCACGACCGCCAGGCGCTGGCGCTCATTCAGTTTGTCCAGGGCGTCGCGAATTACCGTGGTCAGCTCCTGGCGCTGCATGCGGCGAATGGGTTGACTGCCCGAGGGCGCGGTCACGAGCTGTTCCGCCGGCCGCGCGCCCAGCGGACCGGAGTCGCGCAGGCTCAAGGATACCGCCGGCCGGCGTTTCCGGGTGCGCAGGACGTTGAGCGCCAGGTTGTTGGCGATCGTGAACAGCCAGGTAGAGAACTTGCAGCGTGCCCGGTATTTCTTGCGGGCCCGGTAGACGCGCAGGAACACTTCCTGAGCCAGGTCTTCCGCCTCGG
>DASZFN010000422.1:0-5220 GCA_035939715.1 Gemmataceae bacterium
TGCTTCAGGCTCTTATCCTCCCCTCGTCTTATTCTACTGCCACTTCCTTCCCCGCCTTGCTGGACTGATAGAACGCTTCCAGAATCCGTATGACGTTCAAGGAGTCCTCCACGGGAATGGGACTCGGCAAGCCGTCGCGAACGGCGCGGGCGAACTGGTAGATCTCTTCGTGGTGCGGAGAAGTCCTGGGAACTTCGGGGAGACGCAGGTCCCACGGGACGCGATTGGTTTCGCCGACGATAACCCCATCGGGCCAGACGCCGCCGCCGCGGCTGCCGTAGCATTGCAGGCGCGTGAATTCACGCTCCGGCTGGAAGGCCAGCCAGCTTACCTCCACGGTCAGCGCGGCCCCGTTGGCGAAGCGCACGAAACCGGCGGCGAAGTCGTCCACGTCGATCGAGCGATGGTCCCAGTCGCCCCAGGCGCGGGAAAGATCGGGCCGGTCCGCCAGCTTCATGTCAACCAGAGCGATGCCGCCGACGCCCACAATGCCAACACGCAATTTCCCGTCCCGCACCAGGCATCCTCCTCAAGGGCAGGTTGCAACCTGCCGGTGTGGCCAACGAAGTCAAGCGGGCGAGAACGGCCCTATTTTCGAGGAGTCTTGAAGATTAGCAAGAGCAGCAGGCAAGATGCGGCGGGCAGACCAGTTTGCCACGTTTTTTGAGCCGGGGAGGGTGGGGGCTTATTGCACGCTTTATTCGCTTTAGTGGTCGTACGCTTGGCCTCAAATCAGCGCCGCCCGAGGTCGACCGGCTATCCGGCGATTGTCTGGATTCACGAAATGCTAAGGAGAGAAGGTGGGTCTTCGTGGCGCTCGGCCAACTTTCCCAGCAGGCGCAGCAGGCCGTCCAAAATGGTAAAGGGATGGGGCGGGCAGCCCGGGATATAGAGGTCCACCGGGAGCACGGCGTCCGCGCCATTGTGAACCTCGGGATGGTCCAGGTATGGGCCGCCTGAGATCGCGCAGGCCCCGACGGCGATAACGATCTTCGGGGCCGGAACCGCGTTGTAGGTCTTTTGCAATGCGAGTTTCATGTTTTCCGTAACGGGACCGGTAATCAGCAGACCGTCGGCGTGCCGGGGAGAAGCGACGAACTGAATGCCGAAACGAGCCAAATCGAAAACGATCGTGTTGAGGACGTTGACGTCCGCCTCACAGGCGTTGCAACCGCCGGCGCTGACCTGACGAAGCTTCAAAGAGCGGCCAAACAGCCGGCGCGCCTTCTCATCCAGAGCCCCGGCAAGCTTGAGCAGGTCGCCTGCCTTTAGGTTCAGATCCTCACGGCAACCGGCCACCAGCCTGTACCCCCCGGAGTAAGCGATGGCCCCTTCGGGACACGCCTCTACGCAGTCCGTGCAGAACAGACAGCGGCCCAGATCGATCTGGCCATGGGCCGCGTCCATGCTGATGGCGTCGGTCGGACAGGCCTGAGCGCATTCTGCACAGCCGGGCGGACACTTGGCGGGATTGAGGATCGGCCGGCCACGGAAGCGCTCCGGAAGTGCCGGCTCGACCAGCGGGTATAGACTTGTACGTTTGCCTTGTCTCAAGCGGGTCAGAGCGGCTTTGAACATGAAGACCTCCCAGCGAGTCCGGCTAAAGATCGTGGCCGCAATAAGAGAGGTTGAAACTCTTATTACACAAGGGAAAATCGGAAATCTGTTCATCGCGCAGCGCCATGGCCAGCCCCATCCAGTTATGAAAGGAAGGATCGACAATCTTGTATGAGGCAAAACGTCCCTGTGCATCCGTGCGCACGGTGTGGCAAATTTCGCCGCGCCAGCCTTCTACAAGCGTGACGACAAGCTGATTGGCGGCCAGCGGACCAGGCATTGCGCGCACGGGCCCGGCGGGCAGCGCTTGCAGTTGCTCGCGGACGAAGGCGACCGAACGCTGGATTTCCAACCAGCGCACATAAGCACGGGCAAAGACGTCGCCGGTTTGAGCGGTCGAAACGGGAATCTGCGCGAACTGGTAAATGCCGGTGGGAAACTGTTGGCGAACGTCGCGCGCCACGCCGCAGGCGCGCGCAGCAAGGCCGACCAGTCCGAGGCGCTCACAGTCCTGTCGCGAAACCTTGCCGACGTTTTCAAAACGCCCCTGGACGGAGGGCGTGTCCCACAGGAGCGTCGCGGCCTCGGCCACATCGCGCAAGGCATCGCGCAGGCGGGCCTGCAATTGCTCGTTAAGCGGCGGATCGACGTCAAAGCCGACGCCTCCCGGGCGGATCATGGCGCGACCAAAACGGTTGCCGCATAAGAGCGCCGTGGCATTGAGAAAATCGCCGCGCAGCCGGCCGCAGAACGCTGACGTCGGCAGGTAGCCCACGTCGCCGGCAAGGGCGCCGAGGTCGCCAACGTGATTGGCGAGCCGCTCCAGCTCGAGGGCGATGCCGCGGAGCACCTGAGCGCGGGGCGGCACCCGGCAATGGGCCAGGGACTCCAGCGCCTGGCAATAGGCGGTGGCATGCCCGATAGAGGTCTCGCCGGCGAGCGTCTCCATGTAGTGGAAGGAGCGCTTGTTGGGACCGCCCAGCAGGGCACGCTCGACGCCGCGGTGCTGATAGCCCAGCGAGATTTCCAGGTGCAGGACGCGCTCACCGTGGCACTGGAAGCGAAAATGCCCCGGTTCAATGACTCCCGCATGGACCGGGCCGACGGCCACTTCGTGAATCTCCTCACCCTCAACGCGGTAGAAGTCGGTAACCCCGACGGTTACCGCCCCGCTTTCCCACCGCTCTGAGGAATCGTGTCCTGCCCGGTAGCTCTTCTGAAAGCGTATCGGCTTGAGCCAGGGATGATTTTCCGGCCGCAGTCCCCATTGCTCGGCGATTTCGCGCTCGAACCAATGAGCCTGAGGACATTCCGGCGTCAGGGCCGGATAGGATTCCCGGTCGACGGTCGTCTTCCGGAGGTGCAGGCGGCCCTCCTCTTCTTCCGCGAGGACGGCCCAGAGATCGACTCCCCTGCCGGCCGACGCGGGCGCGCCAAAAAGCGCAGCAATGCGCCAACCTTCGTTTGCCGCATCAATGACGGCGTGACGAAAAGCGTCTATGCCGCACGCAACGATGCCTTCCAGTGAGAGGGCTTGCCCATTGCGCACGTTCACAAAGCTCGGAGATGGCTTCATCGGCTGGGCTCCAAAAAGGTGGCCGCGTCGTGGAGCAGACCGGTGAGCGGGGATGGGATGAACAGGCCGAGCATGAGCACCAGGCCCAGGAGCACGACAACCGGCGCCGCAAACCAGAAGCCTTCTCGAAACGGTGTGGCTATCGCCGCCGTGCCGGGCTTGCCGAGGACGACCGCCAGGACCGTGACACCCATGGCCAGGAAAACCAGGGCCAGAAGTGCGACGAACAATCCGCCGGTGAGATACTGGCCGCTCCCCAGGGCTGCATTGAGGATCGAAAACTCGCTTATGAAGGGCCCGAACGGGGGCGAGCCGGTCATGGCCAGGAAACCGGCCAGGAACAAGGCGCCGGATACGGGCACGCGGCGCAGGGCGCCGCTGACATCGTCCGTGAACTTGCTGGCATAGGCGCGATGAATGTTGCCTGCTGATAGGAACAGCACGCCCTTGGTCAGTCCGTTATTCAGCATGTGCAAGAGCATGGCAAAGATGCCGGCGCCGCCGATGCCGAGGGCCAGCACGAGAATGCCCATGTGCTCGACGCTGGAGTACGCCAGCAGGCGCTTGAAATCGCGCTGCCGAACCATGAACAGGGCAGCCGTGGCCATCGAGAGCAGGCCCATGAAAATCAAGATCCTGCGCATGAAAACAACGTCGCCCGCGGCCTGGCCAATCTGATAGAAGCGCAGCACGGCCAGGAAAGCGCAGTTGGTCAGTCCGCCGGCCAGGAGCGCCCCGACAAGCCCGGGAGACTCGCCGTAGGCGTCCGGCTTCCATGTATGCATGGGCGCCAGGCCCATTTTCGTGCCATAGCCGACGAGCAGTAAGATGAACGCCGCATGGAGCCAGGGACTTGCCAGACGCGGCGCCTGCCGGACCAGATCCTCGAACAGGAGAGAGGTTGGCTGACCGGCATAAAGCGAGGCATACGCGAGAAAGAAAGAGCCGAGCAAGGCCAGGGCGATCCCGACCGAGCAAATCACCAGATACTTCCAGGTCGCCTCTAACGACCGCGGGTTGCGGTTGAAGGTCAGGGCGGGGGCGCTGGCCAGCGTGGTTGCTTCCATGGCGACCCACATGAGGCCGAGGTGGTGCGACAGGATCACAAGCGTCATCATGCTCAGACCCGCCAGCAGGCAGGAACACATCACGCGATTAGGCCGATCGGCCCGCAGCCTCAGGTAGGCGGGAGCGTAAAACATGCATAGCGTGTAGAGAATGCCGATCAGCAGAAGGAAGACCTTGCCCAGCGGATCCAGCACCAGCCAGCCGTCCCATTCGGAGATCGTGTGTTGCTGCAAGCACAGGCAGAGCAGGCCGAGGTGGAGCACCGCGCCGGCAGGCAAGAGCCAGGGCCGCCAACGATTGGCGGGCGTCAGCGCCGCCAGGGCTGCCACGATCAAAGGAAGGAGGATGAGGCCGGTAGCCATGCTTATTCCTTAAGAGACGACAGGTGCTCCGTGCTTTGCGAGGAAAACTCACGGCTAATCTGGTTGATGATGATGCCCATCACAAACACTCCCACCAACAGGTCGAGCAAGACGCCGACTTCGACCAGGAACGGCATCGCCTCCACCAGCAACAACCCGAAGAGAAAGATGCCGTTCTCCAGGACCAGGTAACCGACCGCCTGGGAAATGGCCTTTTTGCGCGTCGTCAGGATGAGAAACCCCGTCAGGAAGGTCGCCAGCGCCGCAGGCACGATGAGAGAATCCCTGTGCTCGGGACCGAGCGGCAATGTTCTGGCGAAGAGCAACGCCGTCCCCGTGCCGAACGCTCCCAGCAACAGAGAAGGGATGAAGCCGACGAACGGCTCGACCTCGCGGGGAATGGTGACCTCGCGCATGGCATAAATGAGCAGGCGCGGAATGATGAAAGCCTTGACGGCAATAATGGCGAGAACTAGAAGGACGACGCGCAGCCCGACATCCCGGTGCACGAAAAACGGCAACAGGCCAAGGAGAACGCCCTGGCTGGCGACCGCATAGATCACCTCGCGCAGGCGACTCGCGCCCAACGCGATGAAGTTCAGCAACAGGACCACCACGAGTAGAGGATCCAGGATTTGTATCACAGGGACCTGCTCA
>DASZFN010000423.1:0-5617 GCA_035939715.1 Gemmataceae bacterium
CGGAAGCCATAGCGAAGATAGAGCACAATGGCAAAGACGATCCAGAGCACGATCGTGCTCAGGACGCGCGGATCCGTCCAGCCTTGAAGCTGGACGTGGTCCTGAGCCATTTGCACCAGGCCGATGACAAGGCCGATGGTCAAGAGAGGGAAGGCCCAGTTGATGCCGCGCCGGTTCATGTTCTCCAGCCGCTCCAGGTTCAGCAGCCGCACGCCGTTGCCGGGCAACGTCTTTGTCCTGAGTCTTCGCGATTGCACCAGGTACATGATGCTGGCCACAAAGGCGACCGATACACCGACGGCCGCCAGCAAAAACAAGGTGATGTGCGCGAAGTTCCAGAGCTGTAAGGGATCTACGGGAATTGTCAGACCGTGAGCCGAGTCCCCTGTAATGTTGACGCCAAACGCCTGCGCGAGCCCAATCAATCCGATAACCACGGGTAAAACGAACAGTCCCCACGCCAACCGGCGATAATGGAGAGACCCATAAAGATAGAAGGTAGCCAAAATCCAGGCCAGAAACAGCAAGGAGCCCGCTTGCGAGTCCAGCGTCAAACGTTGCATTACAAAATAAATCGTATGGGCCAACAATCCGGCGGCGCCGAAAAAGGTGGCCAGGTAGCGAAGCGCCGGTCGCTGGGCCCAGAGCAGCGCCAGTTCCAGCAGCCACGCCACCGAGTAACTGGCGGCGAAGCAGAAGATGGTCACGCGGTCGAGGGGCATGATTGGTGCATTATAACAAGGTGAGGGTTAGGGTGGTCATTGGTCATTCGTCATTGGTCATTCGCGAATGACGAATGACCAATGACAAATGACCCGACCTTAACTCTATTCCTTCGGTTTTTCCGGACCGAACTCGCCCAGCTTCTTGTGCAGCGTGTTGCGGTTGATGCCAAGGCGGGAGGCCGCCTTGACCTGGACGTTGTCGCACAGTTGCATGACCTGCTCGATCAATTCGCGCTCGACGCCGCCCACCAGGCGCTCATAGAGATTGCCTTCCTCCCCGGGCAGGCTCTGAATTCCGGAACGAACCAGGGTTTGAATCAAGCTCTGGAGATCCCCTCCGCGGGCGCCGGCCGGGCGCAAGCGGCGTCCCCCCTGGGAGGGCAAAGACAGCATTTCCGGCTTCACGGCGCCGCCCGCCGACATGACGACAGCGCGCTCGATGTAGTTTTCCAGCTCGCGCACGTTGCCCGGCCAGTCATACGTCAGCAAGGCGTCGAGCACTTCCGTGGTCAATTCCGGCGGATCACGGCGATTCTCCTCGCTGTAACGCTCCAGGAAAAACGCGGCCAGTGCGGCGATGTCCTCGCGGCGTTCGCGCAGCGGCGGAATCCGGATGGGTACGACATTGAGCCGGTAGTACAAATCA
The DNA here is from genome assembly GCA_035939715.1 of Gemmataceae bacterium. Classification (GTDB taxonomy): domain Bacteria; phylum Planctomycetota; class Planctomycetia; order Gemmatales; family Gemmataceae; genus DASZFN01. The sequence goes on from DASZFN010000423.1 coordinate 1,372, forward strand.
TCGCGAAAACGCCCGGCCTCGATTTCATCTTCGAGCCATTGATTGGTGGCGGCGATCACGCGCGTATCGACCCGGATCGTGCGGCTTTCACCAACACGCTCAAACTCTCGTTCCTGCAGGACGCGCAGCAGCTTCACCTGCAGCTTCGCGCTCATGCTGGAGATTTCATCGAGGAAGATGGTGCCGCCATGCGCCGCCTCGAAACGGCCGGTCTTGTTGTCGATGGCGCCCGTGAAGGCGCCCTTGACATGGCCAAACAACTCGCTTTCCAGCAAGCTCTCGCTGAGCGCCCCGCAATTAACGCGAATGTACGGCCCGTCCGCGCGCGGGCTAAGGCGGTGAACGGCGCGGGCGATCAATTCCTTGCCGGTGCCTGTTTCGCCGATCAGCAAAACGCTGGCCCGCGACGGCGCCACCAGCCGCGTGCGCTGATAGACCTCCATCATCGACTTGCTGCCGCCGACAATCTCTGGAAACAGGTTCTCCAAGTGCGATCTTCTCCTCTAGGTCATTAGTCATTGGTCATTCTAATGACCAATAACCTCTTCAGAAGGAAGCTTCTTGCCGCGCGCAGCTAACATGCGCGCCAGTTGGTCAGCGGACAGGCGCGGTTCGTCCATGAGCAGACTGCCCATCTCGCGGAGGACAAAGCTGGAGAGATCGTCTCCCGTCCAGCCCTCGGCCAGCAGGCGCCGGCTGATGTCATCCAGACAGCGATCGCGCAGATGCGTCGTTTGCCGTGAGATCGTCCCCTCGTGAACGCCAAGCAAGGCGGCCACTTCGCGCTGGCTGAGCCGATAACGCAGACGCAGCCCGAGAATCAGCAACTCACTTTCGCCCAGCTGCGCAATCGCCTCGCGGGCCGCCAGGCAAAAGGCCTCGTGCCAGCGCCCGTCCGGTTCGGCGGCGAGAGGGAGGGCCACGTCGTCGTCGGGAAGGGCGTGAATGCCCGAGTGGCTGCGAATCTGGGAGATGTGCCAGTTCTGAAAGACGCGGATCAGCCAGGGCACCAGCGGCCGCTGGCCGTCGTAACGGGCCAGCACGGGGACCGAGCCCGGCGTCTCGGAAACGATCAGGTGGCTCCAGAACTCGGTGACGGCGCTGTCTTGCCGCTCCTCGTCACGCGGGTACAGGCGTACCGCGCGCGCCCGCAGCGCGTCCACCAGCAAGCAGTCGGTGCGGCCGGCCCGCGCGGCAAACAACTGGTCCCAGGCAGGTACTTCGCCTTCCAGGCAGGCACAAGCAATGAACCAGTCCAGTGGATAGAAGTTCGCGAAGTGCTGTTCCCAGGTCGCGCCCTTGCCCGCCTTGCCCTCATAGAGGGCGAACGTGCGCTGCAGGTGCTCGTCGAACTGCGCCGGCGACAGGCGGACGCCGGGCAACTGCATCCGGCAAAAGTGGTAAATCAGCTTGGTCCGTGGCCCGTGGTCCGTGGCCCTTGCCTCCGGGACGGCGGCCCGCGTTGGCTTGCTCATAAGCAAAACTAAATTAACCCTGGGGGACGAATACGAGAACCTCAACGCGGGCGGGGGGCAGAGAGATTTTTTCCGGCACGAGCGGCGCATTGGTGCCGAGTCCCAGGGCGATCACCTTGCGCGACGAGAACCAGCCCATCTTCTGAATCGCATGCTGCCCCTTGAGATACTCGCAGACCGCTTCACTTTGTTTCTTCGTTAACGTGCGGGCCACGCTGCTACTGGTTTCCTTCGGATCGGCGTAGCCGACCACGACAACTTCTGAACCCTTGTGCTTGAGTCCCTCCAGCCAGGGCGCGAGCTCATCCAGCCGGCGGCGGCCATCGGCGGTCAGCACGGCCCGGCCGGGCTCGAAGAGGTCGGTCTCGGCAAAACACTGCCGGTTGCGTTCACAGTTGGGCCGCACCAGCAACGCCTCTGGATCTTCCACATAATTGCGCACTAAAGGCATGCTTTTTAGCGCATCCGCATCCTGCTGAAACGAGGCCATGGTCCCCTTGCTCTGCTGAATCAGCGACAGCAAGTCGCTGTATGCCTGCGGGTCCTTGAGCAGCTTGCCCAGCGTTCCTTGCCCCTGACGAATTTCATCCAGGGCGCTGTTCACCTGCGCCAGCACATCCGCAATCTCTGCGGTCGGTTTCGATGCAAGCTGGGCGTTGTCCGTCACGGGACTGGCCGAAGCTGTCCCAGGATCAATCTCCAAAACCTTGCCCCCGATCATGCCCTCGTTGACGATCTGCACGCTGGCATCCGAGCGAATGAGATGACGCAGACGGCCGGCCAACTTGAGACGCAGCATGACATTGCCGCCGGGGTTGGCAGGGGGTTCCACGCCGTCAACCAGGCCCGCCTTAACGCCCTGAATCCGAACCTCCGTTCCCGGCTCGACACCGCGCGCCTGCTGAAAGCCGACGGTCACATGAAAAGTGTCGCTCCACAGCCATTGGCCGTTGCCAACCGCGAATATCCCTGTGCCCGCGAGGCCAAGGGCAAGGAGTACCACCACGCCGAGCAGCGCCGCCTGCAATCGTGTCAATGAACGGGACATGTGTTCAGTCTTTCAAACGGGTTCAAGGAACACCGAACCGCATTGCGCCAGCTAGGACATTATAACAGGCGAAAACCAAGGAAATGGAAGGGCCTTCGATGAACCAAGCCCACGAGACCGGAGTCCCGTGGGCTTGAGTAACTTGCATTAGGCCAGGTGAATTGCCGATCACGCCAGGTTGACGTATACGGTTTTCACCTCGGTATACAACTCCAGCGCATATTCGCCAAGTTCACGGCCGTGGCCGCTCATCTTGTAGCCGCCAAACGGGGCGGCGGCGTCGAAGACATCGTAGCAGTTGATCCAAACGGTGCCGGCGCGTAAGCCGTTGGCCAGGCGATGGGCCTTGGTGATGTCCCGCGTCCAGACCGCCGCGGCCAGGCCGTAGAAGGTCTGGTTGCCGCGCCGGAGCACTTCTTCCATGTCCTTGAACTTCAAGATGTTCATGACCGGGCCGAAAATCTCTTCGCGGGCGATCTTCATGTTGTCCGTCACGTCATCGAAGACGGTCGGCTCGATGAAGTAGCCACGCTCGCCCAGGCGTCTGCCGCCGGTGAGCAGTTTGGCGCCTTCCTTCTTGCCGGCCTCGATGTAGCCCATGATGCGGTCGCATTGCTCCTGGGATACCTGCGGCCCCTGCGTGGTACCCGGCTCAAAAGGATCGCCGACCTTTTGCGACTTGGCTTTCTTGATGAGCTTGTCAACCAGCTGGTCGTGGATTTTCTCTTCGACAAAGAGCCGGCTGCCGGCACAGCAGCATTGGCCCTGGTTGAAGAACAGTCCGAAGTAGGCGCCTTCCACGGCGGCGTCCAGGTCGGAATCGGCGAATACGACGTTCGGGCTCTTGCCGCCCAGCTCAAGGCTGACGCGCTTGAGATTGCTCTTCGCGGCCGCCTCGCTCACGATCTGGCCGGTCAGGTACTCGCCGGTGAAGGCGACCTTGTCGATGTCCATGTGGCTGCTGACGGCCGCCCCTGCCGTCGGGCCATAGCCGGGAACGACGTTGATCACGCCGTCGGGGAAGCCGGCCTCCTGAGCCAGCTCGGCGACGCGTAGCGCCGTGAGCGGCGTCTGCTCGGCCGGCTTGAGCACGATGGTGCAGCCGGTTGCCAGCGCCGGTCCCCATTTCCAGGCCTGCATGAGCAGCGGGAAGTTCCAGGGAATGATCTGCCCGACGACCCCCACCGGCTCATGGCGCGTGTAACAGAAATAATTGCCTTCCACCGGGATGGTCTTCCCGTGAAGCTTGTCGGCCCAGCCGGCGTAGTAGCGATAGCACTTGCTAGTGAGCGGCAGGTCGGCGCCCAGGGAGTCGCGGTATGGTTTGCCGTTGTCCAGGCTCTCCAGGGCAGCAAGCTCTTCATGATGCTGTTCCACGAGATCGGCCAGGCGGTTCAGGAGCCGGCCGCGGTCCGAGGCGTTCATCTTCGGCCACGGGCCTGACTCAAACGCTTTACGCGCCGCCTTTACGGCCAGATCGATGTCGGCCTTGTCGCCTTCGGCAACCTGGCAAATGGTTTCGCCGGTGGCCGGGTTGATGGTGGGAAAGGTCTTGCCGGAGACGCTATCGATCCATTTACCTCCGATGAACAGCGGCCGGTCTTTGACCTTGGGCGGTTTGGGCGCGGACTGCTTCTTGCTCGTCACGGTGGCCATGCGGGCATCCTCCTGTGAAAACAGGGTGAGAGGTTTTTTCGCTCCGCGAAAGAACATCCTTTCGCGG
>DASZFN010000424.1:0-1578 GCA_035939715.1 Gemmataceae bacterium
GTGCTCGGGAAAGGCGTGATGGAATCCGCCGCCGATGTTGGCCGCGAAGCCCTCTTGATGCGCGCGTTGCGCCGCAAGAATTGTGCCTCCGGCAGCAAGCCAGAATGCGCGCACGGTCTCGGGCCCCGCAGGAATCTCCAGGATCATCTGTTCACTGGCGCTCAGTGTGCCGGTTTTCAATTTGTGGACGTATTCCGATGTGTGAACGCGCAGGACATCTGCGTCGTCAGCGAGATTCGGTTTGAGGAAGTCATCGGGCGCCGCGATCCCTTCGGCAAGGGCGGCATCACGCACCAGGCGATATTTTTGTGATGGGAAGACGTGGGAGCCGAGGTGGAGATCGTAATCCTCGTGATAGATCAGCTTGAAGGGCAGCATGACGCGAAGAGGATATCAGCAGAAGACCGGTTTTTGTATCCAGCTATGAATCGCGGGCAAGGATGAAATCAGGAACAGTTTGCAACGCGCGGCTGTACTCGCCCGACCCGCCCCCATTGAGTGAGGCCTTGGCGCGGTCGGCGAATTCACGGGCCAGCGAGCGAGCACGGTCAAGCGCGCCGGTTTCGTGGACGAGCCTGGTGATTTGCTCCGGCTTCACGGAAATAAAATCTTTTTCCTCAAGAACCTTGGCAACCAGTTTTCGACCAGCCGTGCCATCGCTGGCCAGCGCGTAAATCAAAGGCAATGTAACTTTTCCTTCCTTAAGGTCACTCAGAACAGGCTTGCCAAGTTGAGAGGGGGAAGCTGTAAAGTCCAGCAGGTCGTCCACTAGCTGGAACGCCAGCCCTGCATACCGCCCATATTCGGCAAGCGCCAACTCAGTGGCGTCGTCTTGACGGCCGAGGACCGCGCCCAATCTTGCGCAGCCGGAAAACAGGCAGGCCGTCTTGCGCACGGAAAGTTCAATGGCTTCCTGCTCGGTCATGTCGATGCGGCCGATGCGAGTGAGCTGGAGCAACTCGCCTTCGACCATATTTTGGGTCAATTCGATCAGCAGGTCCAGCACCCGGAAATTGCGCTCCGCCAGAGCCATCTGGAAAGCCTGCATGTATAGCCAATCGCCGGCCAACACGCTCATGTGGTTGCCCCAGCGGGCGTTGGAGGAGGGGCGTCCGCGGCGCATCTGCGCGCCGTCAATAATGTCGTCGTGGATCAAGGTCGCGCCGTGGATGAGCTCAACCACCGCGCCTAGACGAACGGCGGCGGTACCCTGATAGTTGGAGTAACCCGCCGCAAGCAACAGCAGTGCCGGGCGGAGCCGCTTGCCCCCGCCGCCCAGAAGGTAGCTGCTGATTTCAGCAACCGGTTCAACCGCCGAGACGCTCTGAAGTGCCAGTTCCTGCTCGACCTTGGCAAGGTCGTCGCGCACCAGGTCAAACAGCTCATTGGCCATTAGCAGAGGGATAGACTGTCTCCCGTCAGGACTCGGACATGCTCCAAGACTCATAGTTTCATAGACCGAAGAATCGGCGAAAATTGGCGGCTGTGGAATCCGCCACGTCCCCAGCAGATGAGTTTCTCACACTCGCCAGTGTCTGCGCTACTCCGGCGACGTAGGCTGGCTCGTTGCGGCGGCCT
>DASZFN010000425.1:0-4068 GCA_035939715.1 Gemmataceae bacterium
CCTCAAGATGATCTTGGCCGGCGCCCACGCGACGGCGCAGACCCGGGCCCGGTTCCGCGTCGAAGCGGAGGCGGTGGCCCGCTTGCAGCACCCCAACATCGTGCAAGTCCATGACGTGGGCGAGCAAGACGGCCGTCCCTACTTTTCGCTGGAGTTCGTCAACGGGGGCAACCTGGCGCAAAGGGTGAACGGCACCCCCCAGCCGGCCCGTGCCGCGGCCAAACTGATTCACACCTTGTCCCAGGCTATCCACACCGCGCACCAGCAAGGGATCATTCACCGCGACCTCAAGCCGGCCAACATTCTCTTTCAGGGACTAGGGACCGGGGATCACGGATTAGGAAGAGAAGAGACAGCCACCGGCGCCTCTTCTCCAGTCCCCGATTGTCAATGCCTGATCCCTGATCCCCAATCGCTGATTCCTAAAATCACCGACTTCGGCCTGGCCAAGCAAATGGATGTTGCCGGCGCCCAGACCGGCAGCGGCACCATTTTAGGCACGGCCAGTTACATGGCTCCGGAGCAGGCTGAGGGCAAGCAACACGAGATTGGCCCGGCCGCGGATGTCTATGCGCTGGGGGCGATCCTTTACGAATTGCTCGCGGGCCGTCCGCCTTTCAAGGCAGAGACGCAGGTGGATACTTTACGTCTGGTCCTGTCCGAGGAGCCGATCTCCTTGTCCCGGCTGCACCTGAAGGTGCCCCGCGACCTCGAGACCATCTGCCTCAAATGCCTCCAGAAGGATTCACGAAAACGCTACGCCAGCGCCCAGGCCCTGGCGGAGGATCTCGAGCGTTTCTTGAGCGATCAGCCTATCCATGCCCGGCGAACGGCGCCGCTGGAGCGTGCCTGGCGCTGGACCAGGCGAAATCCCGCCCTTGCCGCTCTGATGACCTCTATCGGGGCTTTGCTGTTATTCATCGCCCTGGGCGCCTTGCTTGCCGCGCACCGGTTCAGTCAGGAAAGGAACACCGCCCTGGACAATCTGGCCAGGGCCGTGGAAGCGGAACGCAATGCCCTCCAAGCGCGGGAAGCCACCGAGGAGCAACTCTGGGAAGCCAAGCTTGAGCAGGCGCGGGCCAGCCGTCAGAGCGACGGGCCCGGACGGCGGTTCCGTACCCTCAAGGTATTGGCGGAGGCGGCACAGATTCGCCCCGATCTGCGGCTGCGTAACGAAGCCATTGCTTGTCTCGCCCTGGCCGACATGGGCAATGACAGGCCCCTGGGCGGCGCCGAGCCCACGAGTTACGGCTTTGGTCTCGACCCACTTAGGGACCACTATGCCCGCAGCGACAGTCGCGGCGGTCTGAGTGTCCGGCGTGTGGCTGACGAACAGGAGGTTATTCCCCTCGCGGGTCCGGGTTATCCTGCTTTCGAGGTACGCTTCAGCCCCGACGGGCGCTACCTGGCCGCCAAGTATTACCTTGGGGCGGCGGACCTGGCCAAGGAGTACCGGGTTTGGGATTGGCGGCGCGGCCAAATGGTCGTGCACCAGCTCTCCAATGCCCTGGGCACAGCGGTTGACTTTAGCCCCGACAGCCGAAGCGTGGTCCTGGGCGGACGCCAAGACGGCACGATAAGTTTCTACGAGCTGCCATCGGGCAAAGAAGTGAGATGCCTGAGGCTGGGCTACGTCTCGAATGATCTTTCTTTCAACCCAGCGGGCGACCGGTTCGCGGCGTCAGAGCTATTGGTCCGGATTCATGATGTCGAAACGGGCGAGGTCCTGTCCACTTTCGGAGATCCGGTGTGGAAAGGATTCCATGGCCTGGCCTGGAACGGGGACGGTCGGTTGCTGGCCGCGGCGTGCACCAACGCAAACGTCTATCTCTGGAACACAGTCACAGGCCTGCAGCATGCCGAGTTGAAGGGACATGAGCGCGAAGTGATCCAGGTCGCTTTCAGCAGGCGCGGCGGCTTGCTGGCCTCGAGTAGCTGGGACGGCACGACGCGACTCTGGGACACTGCGAGCGGCAAGCCACTCGTTCGGGCGCTCGGATCAGGAGTGGACTTCGGTGCAGATGACGGGCAGCTCTCTTATCAGTCTGAATCGCAAATTGGGATCCGGGAAGTGGCCAACGGCGACGAATGCCGCCGGCTGCAGGAGAATGACTTCGGCAGCGGGGGGGGCATTCAGAGCGTTGATTTCAGCCCCAATGGCAGAATCCTGGCCGCGTCGAGTGCTGCTGGAGTCCGCCTTTGGGACGCGGTTGCCGGCAAGGAAATAGCTAACCTGCCTATCGGTCCAAGCTACTCCGCGTTCTTTCACCCCCGCGGCGACGCCTTGATAACTTCCGGCGCTCGCGGCCTGGTTCGCTGGCCTCTATCTCCGCCTCTGCAAAAGGCTACAGGTCGATATCAGATCGGTCTTCCCCAGGCCATCGACGTATTGGCGTCCCGTTCGCTGCAGCAATGCTGCCTCGATCAGGACGGCCGGCTCGTGGCAGTGCTGGACCGCGGCGCCAACCAGGCGACTGTCGTCAACTGGGATAAGCCGGATAACAAGGTCCTCCTATCCAACCATCGAAATCTATCCCGCCTTAGCCTCAGTCCCAAGGGCACGTGGGCAGCCACAGGAACCTGGAAAGGCTCCGGAGTCAGAATTTGGGATGCGGCCAGCGGCAAATTGATCAAGGAATTGGCTGCGGGAAACGCCGGCGTTGCCTTCAGTCCGGACGGCGACTGGCTGGTCGTCGGCGAAGGGAACAACTATCGCTTTTACCGAACCGAATCCTGGCAGCCCGCCCAGGTAATTCGTACGGAAAACATGGCGGGACTGACGAGCGATCCGGTATTCGCGCCGGACAGTCGAATGCTGGCTGTCTGGCACGCATTCCGGTCCGTGAAACTCTTCCATCCGGCTACGGGCCGGGAACTTGCCACCCTGATGGTTGCCGATCCACAAAATATTGTCGCCATGCGCTTCAGCCCGGATGGCAGCCAACTGGCGGTGGCGACGATCGGTCACGTGGTCCAACTTTGGGACCTGCGTGATATCCGCCGGCAATTGCAAGCGTTAAACCTGGACTGGGACGCGCCGGCCTGTGCCCCGGCAGAAACGGGCAAAGATGCCGCGCTTGTACAGGTGGATGTTTGCGACAACGCGCTCTTCCACGCTGCCCGTGGCGAGCAACATTTGCAAAAAAAGGAATACGCCAAGGCCATCGCAGAGTTTCGCGCAGCGCTTGCCATGGAAGCCAATGACACGCAGCTCTGCAATACCTTGGCCTGGATTTACGTCGCCGGCCCCGTGGAACTGCGCGATCCGAAGCAGGCATTGACCTTGATCCAGAGAGCGGTCGATCGGCAACCGAAGAACTCGAATTACCAGAATACCTTCGGGACGGTCCTTTACCGCTTGGGGAATTACCAACGTGCGGTGGAGATCTTGAAGCCGAATGCCGAGCATAGTTCCGCGGCATACCCGGTGTTTGACTGGATTGTCCTGGCCATGAGTTATCAGGCGCTGGGGCAAGCATCTCAGGCGCGCGCGTGTTATGAGCGCGCCGGTCAAGCGCGACGAATTGCAAATTTGTCTCCTGGCCAACTTGAAGAATTGAATGTTCTTTGGGCGGAAGCGGATACTTTGCTAAGGAATGAGCCGAAGTTGTCGCCCGGCCTGAAAGAGGCAAGGTGAGGATCTTGGAAGATTCTGACTGATAGCTGGAAGATCGTGGAAGCAAACGAGCAACCCCCCGGCTCCAAAAACGTGGCGAACTGGCAAACTCATTTCGCGTTGCGGTTGCTCGTGGACTCAATGGGAGTCATCTTCGCCGGAGCCGGTGGCGCGCGTATGTCATCTCTGGAGCGGTTGCCCCCTGGATAGCACCAAGGAGCCCAGCGGCCTGGGTAGAACCTTGAAACCCATGCTGAAAATCTCAGTGAAATCAGGGGAACCAAGGGCACATTGACCGGATGCATCGCCCGCTTCAACATGGCCACAGAGGCTGCTGAAAAAGCTTCGGGACTTGCTCTGTAGAAAACCCTGAATCCTTTGACAGCTGCACGCCTCTAACTGTATGTGAGCACTCTGAGTAAGTCTCCTTTGCGCGTCGCACGCCACGCTTT
>DASZFN010000426.1:0-8174 GCA_035939715.1 Gemmataceae bacterium
AACTTTCCTAGCTGCTGAACTGCTTCACCTGCCGGACAAGCCGGCAGGGGTCGACGATAAGAGCTGCGCCTGCTAGCCCCCGAACTGCTTCACCTGCCGGACGAGCCGGCAGGGGTCTGGCGAGACCAGGCCAAAGAGAAAAACGTAACTTCAAAACTGGCGCGTCGGGCTAAGGTGCGGCCGAATCGCGCACGGTCATATAGGAAGCATCCTGGCTCACCCGCGCGCCGTTGCCCACGCCGCCCTGTTCATCTACTATTGACCACTGACGAATGACCTAAAACTTTTTCGTGAGAGAGTGATGGTTGCAATGATGGACAGCCGCAGGCAAGCGGTGACCGGGCTGGCCCCGCCGCAGCTTGAGGAAGCGATCATTCGAGTCGTCTGGCCCTCCGTGGCGGCTTTTCCCGGTCCCGCTTCCGTGGGCCGGATGCTGATGCGCAGCATGATTCTGGCGCCGCTCGGCTGGCTGCTGCTGGCGCCGCTTTACTTCCTGAAGGTGCTCCCTGGTTTCGCAAGGCGATTCGTGCTGACCAATCGACGGTTGATGTTCCAGAAAGGCCTCCACCTCAAAGCGGTTCAAGAGGTTGCCCTGGCGGACATCGACGACGTGCGTATTCAGAAAGACGGCAACAGCGATTTTTATCGCTCCGCCAATCTGGAGATCATCTCCAAGGGCCAGGTCGCGATGACCTTGCGTGGCGTCGTCGGACCGGAGGCATTCCGTCACGCCATCCTCAACACGTGCAAGGCCTGGGTGCCGGGCAAGGCGAGCATGGATGAATTTATCCCGGCCTCGGCCAGCAAACCCTCTTGAAGCAAGTTCTTACATGCCGAAGATCGCGCTCTTTGTCTACGGCACCCTCAAACGCGGCGGCCGCAGTAACCATTTTCTTGCCAACCAGGAGTTTTTGGGGGAGGCGGAGACGTTGCCGCTCTATCGCCTTTATGACCATGGCGATCACCCCTGTCTCGTCGAAGACCGTGAGCACGGGGTTGCCGTGCGCGGCGAACTCTGGCTTGTGGACGAGGCGACTCTGCCAAGTTTGGATGCTTATGAGGAAGTTCCAAGTTGGTTTATGCGCGATGAGATAGGTGTCGCAAGACAGACCACGCCGATCTGGGCCTACCTATATCAAGGGGATGTGTCGGGCCTGGAAGACTGCGGTACGAACTGGCCAAATGGAGCGCCGGAAGAACCGCCGCGACTGAGCTAGCCGGAGATCGTTGCACTTGGCACTCTGAGATCATCTCGCTTGTTTGGCCAACCGTTCCGATGCTGAATCGCCGCAAGATGAGCTGAACTGCCTTAATCGCCGACATGAGTCTCGCCTTGCTTGCTTTTCTCTTCAGCCTTTGCACCAGCTTGAATAATGCCGTTAAACAAAAACTTAAACGTCCCATGCGGCTGGCCGCGGAAGAGGATTTGGGGGCCGAAGAGCACGACCTTGCCTTTGCCGACGTTGGCCTCGGCGATGGCGATGCCGCCTTCGAGATGCTCCTGGCCCCAGGCCCAGCCGCTGCGCAGCGGCGTTTTGCTGTCGAACCAGGCGATACGCTGGACGCCCTTCGCTTCGGCGCCCTCCAGGAGACGAAACGTGGGGCTCGCCGAGAACATCACATCAGCCTCTTCACCTAAGCCCCATGCGAGCGGGTGGGTTGGGTTCACTCGGACACGCAGCACAGAGCCGGGGACGTAGTATTTCTCACGTGGCAGGGGGCGACCCCGTCCCTGGCTATCCTTGGTAGTCAGATGATTCGCCAGCGGCAGGCCAAGATGATAGGCGAGACTGGTCGAGCTGCCGATGGTGAGGATCGTGCCGCCGGCTTCGAGGAACTTGCGAAGTTCCGGCACCGTCTTCGCGGTGGTGATAGTGCCGCGGCGGCCGCGGTATTCGGGCGGCAGATCTTGCTCGCTTGGCGCGGTTGCTTCGTCGCTTTCGGGACGCGGCTGGTCGCCGCCGGCATCACCGCCGCCGCGGGTAGCACGATTGCCGGTCTGGCCGCCGCGACTGGGAATTGCTCCGTCCACGAAAATGAGCACGTCGAATTTCTCGCGCAGGTTGCCCCTGTCCAGCTCCGGCGCAAAAACCAACTGGAACGGAAACTCAAAGCGTTCGAGCAGCCAGCGTGTCCAGCCCGATGGCATGGAGCCGCCGTAGCGATCCCATAGACCAACGCGCACCGGTCTGAGCGTGACGGCTTCCTTGCCAGGCGCCAGGGGGCTGCCCACGAAACGAGTGCCCAGTTCCGTGGCAATCCGCTCCAACAGGGGCAGCGTGGTCGGCTTGCGCGTGATGAAGAAAAACCCGGGAGGGTGTTTGGCCCCCTGGACCACAAATGGCTCCTGCAAGCGTCGCACCTCTTCGCCCGTTTTTAACAGATGGTTGACCGCGCGGAAGGAGTCGTTGGTCCGTGGACTCAAAAAGAAGCCGACGGCGCCCCCGGCATCATAAACCTGCGCGGGCGGAGGCGGGACGGGCCCCTTGATGTCCTCGAATGGTCCCTCGAAGCCGTCGAGCACGCGGTCGAATTTCACCGCCATCTGATATGCCAATGTCCAACCTGCCATGTCGTAGGGCGGGGTCGGCGGCGCGCCGGGATAGGGAAAATCATTGGGGTGGTCTTGCGGCTCAAAGACGTCGAGGACGTGAGCACGGAATGGCTGGGCGCATTTCACGATGTACGAGCCCGCGGGATACTTCTTTCCGGCCACCTCGAAGGCTTCCTTCGCGCGCTGCACTTTGACGCCGCTGCCGAGCAGCGTGTTGATGAATTTCGTCGCGGTCAGGAAGTCCGGCTGATTGGCAGGAATGATATAACAGCGCGGATCGCGCCGGGCTGGATCGTGGAAGAGGCGGGTGAACTCCTCTGCGCTAGCGCTCTGGTCTCGGCCGGATGCCCGTCGGGCCGTGCGGGCCGCCTCAACGACTTTCGGCGTGATCGTCCAGCTATCGCGATTGCCGCGCTCGATGGCATTGTGGCCCATGAGCCAGATGTTGTGCAGGAGCTGTTCGCGATGGCGCGAGGCGTAATCGAGGACGGCTTTATTGGCTGTTACTGAGTAGTCCACGGATTGACGAAAATGCCATAACTGGGGAGGGATGGGGGCCAGATAGTCTGCCTTCGGCAATTGCTGCGCAGGATTGAAGGGGATCCGCATGGGCGTCGGGCTGCCGATGGTTTCGCTCAGCAGGCCGATCATGTTGTGAAAGTAGCAGGTCGTGCGCAGCCCGCCGTTCCACCAGGTCGAGTACCGTGCTCCCGAGCGGCAGGTGGCCCCCGGCTTGCCCTCGGCAAGGAAGCGCTGCATCATGGCCGCGCCGACCGCGTCGATGCCATTCACCACCAATGGATCGATGTTGTAGTTGAACGGGTCGCGGAACGGCGGGCAGAACAAGACGGTGCCGGCCGGGCCGGTCTGGTGGTGGTTGTAGACGATCTGCGGGAACCAATCGAAGTACATCACGCGGTTCATGTTCTTGGTCTCGGCCTGCGTGTTGGCGTAGAAATCGCGGTTGTTGTCGTGGCCGATGTACTTCTGGTAGAGCCGCGGCAAGCCCGCCAGGGAGCGCTTCTTGGGGTCCGCCTCGCGCATGTACCAGTCCGAGCAAAGGTCCATGCCGTCGGGATTGGCGTGCACGAAGAGGATGATCACGTCGTCGAGGATGCGAAGAGTTTCCGGATCATTCCCGCTCAGAAATTGGTAAAGGGTCTCGATAAGCGCTTGCGCGCAGAGCACCTCGCTGGCGTGCAGGCCGCCGTCGATCCATACCACTGCTTTACCCTGGGCGGACAACTTGAGCGCCTCGGCTTCGCTCACGCCTTCCGCGAGTGCAAGGCGGCGTGCCATTTCCTGGTGGCGGGCCAGCTCCCGATGGTTGGCGGGCGACGTCACGATGCCCATGAGCTGCGGACGGCCCTCTTCCGTGACGCCCATGCGCACAACCTTGAGCCGGTCGGATTCGCGCTCCAGCTTCGACCAGTAACCCATGAGCTGCTGGTAATTCGCCAGGCAGTAGTCGTCGCCCATGTTGAAGCCGAAGTACTCCTTCGGCGACGTGATATGCGTCGCTGCGATTGCGGGCCGGCCGCTGACAACCAGTGAGACGACGCCAACCAGCGCGAAGAAGAACCTGGACATCTTTGGACTCTGTTCAAGGCGCGTTCAGATAGATAATCTCGCACAGCTTGCCGATCGCTTTGCCTTCCCGCGTGGGCGTGACATTTTTCGGCAAAGGCACGCCGTTGACATAAATAGCCAGCGTGAGTGACCGGCCCTTGGCCGTGGTCATGGTGCCGGCCAGGGCCTTGCTGGTGAGCAACGCGCGTTCATTCATGACGTCGTGCCAGTACAGGGTGCCGGTCTTGGCGCGTACCTTGCCCTTGGCCGGGCTGTCCGGAGGCACGGCTTCAGCCAGCGTGCCGTCGACACCGAGTATGGGAAGCCCTGCCTCAAGAGCCTTGTAATCCGGCCGCCTGGCCAGCGCGCGGAGAAGCTGTACGGAAGCCCGCGGCGTGACCGCGTCGGCATTGGCGCCCCCTGCGCCGCCGCCAAAAGAGATCGTGGTCACATCGACGCCGAGGTCCTGGAGCTGCTTCCTTTGCAGATGGAGTCCGTCCGCCAACGTGCGTTTGCCGTTCCTGGCCGCTACCAGCAGCGGCAGCGTGCTGGCATACAGGTTATGGCTGACCTTGAGCGTGACCTTTACCGCTTCGGAAAACGGCGGCGAGCGAAAAGACGCCACCTGGTCTGCTTTCGAGTAGCTTCCCTTCTCCGGCAATTCCGCAGTGGGCGGCTGAAACGGGCTAGCCGATAGGCTGATGCCCTCTCGCCTCAAGGTGTCAATGAAGAGTGCGCGGGCAAAGTCCGCGGGATTCTCGATGGCGTAGATGCGGACGAGGGGTTGTGCTTTGACAGGAATCTGCCCGCGGACCACGAAACTGCGCGGCGCTGCATGACGGATTTCAAGGTGCGCTTTCTTGTCCGCCGAAACCGTGTCCACCAGGGCGTCCATTTGCATAAAAGCCGTCTCCGGCCGCATGTGAATCTTCGCCGGTTGGCCTGCTTCGGCGGCCGGTGTGATGACCACGTCCACGACATTGTCGTTGATGATGATCGGCGACAGCATGTCCGGCCCGCTGCCCGAGCCGCGTGCGTGGGCGAACAGCCGATCATCGATGAGGATGTCGCCGTTGATGTGCTGAATGCCTGCCGCCGCGATTTGCTTGGCCAGGGATTTCAATCCGGCTAACGGATCGGTCTCGGTCAACTGAGCCTTCTCGTTGCCGTTGGCGTAGGTATGATCGTTATCCTTGAAGGCCATCGTGCCGTCCGGCAAGGTGCGGCCGCCCATGGTGAGATCGCCGCTGGCGACTAGAATCAAATCGCCGTCCAAACGGCCGTCCTTCAGTTTGCCGCGCCGATAGACGGATGTCTCAAATCGGTAATCGGGCCCCAGCGTTGCCAGGGCTGTGGAGCAGGAGTACAGCTTGGTCGTCGAGGCTGGGAAAAAGAGATGGTCGGGATTGTGGGCATAGATGGTTTCGCCGGTTTGCGAATCGACGACGAGAAGGCCCCAATGGGCTTGTTTGTAATCGGGGCCGCTGATTATTGTTTCAATCTTCGCGGCTAGATCCTCTCCCGCGTGCGCGCCGGCGCCGGCAATGACCCAGAGCAAAAGCCCGATCGTGAAGATTTTCCCCGTCCGACGTTTCATGAAGTTACTCCGTCACATCCTTAGGGGGGCGGTTACCTTGATCGGTAGGCGGCGTGTCTCGTAGAACGGAATTCATTCCGTTCCGCACCGTTCCGCTCCCGTCGCCGCTTCCAGTGCGGAACGGAATGAATTCCGTTCTACGGGACGCGCACCCGACAAGTCGTTACGGGCGAGCTGTGAGCACCAAACTTCAGCAGCCTTGAAGCCAATTGGTCCTGAGCGCGACCCGAAGGCAAAATTTACACGAGACAACCAGTTTAACGGACGGGAGGGTTGAAAAGAAATGGGTGCTCAGCCAAATTCAGAAAGAATTCGGCTCGGCTAATACACCAGACGCTGGCAATGAAAGGACGGACAGCGCCAGAGTCGTGCCGCAACTTTGTGCGAGTCCTGCAAGACGGCGCCGCAATGCGGGCAGTTGGTGGGCTCTCTCGGGGCCAGGACGGCGGCGGCGGTTCCGGCCGGCGCCGGGGCGCCGGCGACCGCTCCGACCAGCACGACGCCGCGTTCCCTGCGGGGCCGGCGTTCCTCTCTGAATTCCAGCGAACCTTCCGCGTTCACTTTCATCTGGCTGTGGATCTTGGCGCGGAAGAAGACCATGGTGACAGCACCGATCAGCGCGCCGCCCAGGTGGGCGAAGTAGGCCACGGAAGGCCGGCCGGTCTTGCTTTCCTGTTCCATACCGGCAAATTGCAGCGCCAGCCAAATGAGCACGTACAGGCCGGCGGGGATATTCACCTTCACCATGCGCGGCAGCCAGATCAGCGTCTTGATCTTGGACAGCGCCCCAAAGAGCACGAAATACCCGCCAATCATGCCGGCCACGGCGCCGCTGGCGCCGATCATGGGCAGCTTGCTGCCCCACATGAAGCCGGCATGGGCCAGGCCGGCGACTAAACCCCAGAGCAGGTAAAAACAGAGGAATTTCACCGGGCCCAGCGAATTCTCCAGGGTTCCGACAAAGGCCCACAGCACGATCATGTTGCCCAGCAAGTGAATGATGTCGCCGTGCAGGAACATGTACGTGGCGACGCCGATGGTCTTTCCCCGGGCCAGGTCCGCGGGGACCAGGCCCCATTTCACCGTGAACTTGTAGAAGGGCGTTCTGGTGAAATCGAAGTCCTTGATATTGAAGGTCCGCGGATCGATATCGTGCGGGATCGACTCCTGCCAGAGCTTCGAGGTATGCATGAAGACCATCACGTTCATGATGATCAGAAGCACGCCGACGGCGGGGAAATTGCGTTTCTGGATGTCATCGCCGATCGGGATGAACATGTCGACCTCTGCGCACGCGTGTCGCTAATCCGAAAAGCTAGCGTTACGGCACCTGACTTGACCAATATCTGTACTGTCGGCCCGCCTCTCGCGGTGACAGGCGCAGGGGCGCAATCGGTACGCCCGGGCCTGAATTCTCTGCAAGCGCGCAGCCTAATTTCAAGTGTAGGTCACAATTTCGGCGGTTGACGGCGGGTGGAATCGTTATCCAGACGATTAAGGGTCGCAGAACTGGAGCGGCTGAAGTCAAACTCGCTGTGCGGCGCGTCTTCAGGCTGGTCGCGCAGTTCGCGTTTGAGGTGTTGCCGGCGGCGTTTGTTGCCGGCGCGCTTGATGTCCCGCTTGAGCTGGCGGAGCCGGCGTTTGTCATCGGGTCGCATGTTGATCCTGATTCACAACCGGTTCGCAGCCGCGGAGCGGCGGCAGTCGATAGCCAGGCGGCGTGAGCCCCTGGATAAGGCCGTCCTCCAGTTTCCTAGCCCCGTTAGGGGCGACAGTGTCCGAACCGAGGAGCCACTGTCGCCCCTAACGGGGCTTACTATCGTTGCGGCTGTCTTTCCAGGGGCTCACGCCGCCTGGCTACCGACTTTCGCCCTTCCAGGGCTGGGCATTGGCGGTCAACGCCAAATTTCCTTACCTATCGTCTTATTTCTCTTTATACTCGGTGCCAGCTTTCGATGCACTCCCTGGAGAGCCTGCCATGTTTCGCGCTACCATTTTATCTCTCTTCATTTTTTCCACGCTTGCCTCGGCCCAGCCGAAAGCAGGCGACGTGATGATTGAAAAGTATCTGGCTCAGGAAACCGCCAAGCTCAGCCAGCGCTTCATGGACGGGGCCAGGACCCTTCAAGAATGGCAAGACCGCCGGCCGCGTTTGCAGCAAGAGTACTTCGAGATGCTGGGCCTGTGGCCGGTGCCGGAGAAGACATCGCTGCACGCCACCGTCACGGGTACGCTGGAACGCGATGATTTCGTCGTCGAGAAACTGCACTTTCAAAGCAAGCCCGGCCTCTACGTGACGGGCAATCTCTACCGGCCCAAGAAGATCGCAGGCAAACTCCCAGCGGTGCTCTATGTCTGCGGCCATTCCGGCAAAGGCCGGGACGGCAACAAGACTGCCTTCCAGGACCACGGCATGTGGTTCGCCACCAACGGCTACATCTGCCTCATCATCGA
>DASZFN010000427.1:0-8219 GCA_035939715.1 Gemmataceae bacterium
CTGCTCGGCGCGGTGCTGTGCTGGCTGTACTTGATGTTGCGCATCGAGCGTCGCTCCGGCCCGCTGGATTCGCGCGAAATGGCCAGTTTCGCGGAGAGCTTTTTTTATACCTTTGTTTTCGTCCAGTTCTGCGTGGTGGCGCTGCTGACCCCGGCGTACACGGCGGGAGCGATTGCCGAGGAGAAAGAACGCCGCACCATCGAGTTCGTGCTGGCCACCGACCTGCGCAATCGGGAAATCGTCCTGAGCAAGTTGGTATCCCGCCTCCTGAACCTGTCGTTGCTTGTCCTGACCGGTTTGCCGATTTTGGGCTTCTTGCAATTCCTGGGCGGCGTCGATCCTAACCTGGTTCTGGCGAGCTTTGCCGCCACCGGTCTGACAATGCTTAGCCTGGCCTGCCTGAGCATGGTGAACTCCGTCCTGACCAGGAAAGCGCGCGATGCCATCGCCCTGACTTACCTGGCCGCGGTTGGGTATCTCGCTCTTTCCGGAGCAAGCTGGGCGCTGTTGAACGCGACCTGGAACCTGTCGCACTGGCCGGGAGATGATAGCCCGGTCCATCTCGAAGATGCCGTCCACGTCTTCAGTGCCGGCAATCCAGTCGCACTTATCGTGGTGCTCATGAACGAGCTGGAGCGGGGCAAGCATATTGCCGACATCCTGCCCGGCTTGTTGTGGAGTTACACACTCTTCCACGGGATTTTCGCGGCCCTGTGTGCCGGCTGGGCCATCCTCCGCCTGCGTGCCATTGCCCTCAAGCAGGCTCAAGGCGATGCGCCGAAGAAGACGGGGCGGCGTTTCTGGGTGCGGCCACGCGTGGGACCGCGGCCGATGCTCTGGAAAGAAGTCTTCGCTGAGCGGGGCTTGCGGCTGCATATGCTGACGCGGGTGTTTGTAGGCGTGCTGATCATCGCCAGCTTTGTACCTGTTGCATTCATTGTCGCCGAGTACCTGGGTGAGCTTGGTCAGGCAAGGGGTGTTCGGGTGGCTGGCTCGATCGAGGAACTGGCCAGGAACATGAACGCCTGGGTGCGCATTGTCGGAACCACGGTCGCCTGCCTGATGCTGCTGGGCGTAGCCGCCCGCGCCGCCGGATCGGTAAGCGGCGAACGGGACCGCCAGACGCTGGACGCCCTGCTCACCAGCCCTCTGGAGGTCAACGGCATCCTGCTCGCCAAATGGCTGGGGAATATCCTGACGGTCCGCAAAGGCTGGTTATGGTTGGGCGCGATTTACGGCCTGGGACTCATAACCGGCGGCCTGCACCCGGCGGCCTTGCCGCTTTTGCTCGTGGCATGGTTCATCTACGCCGGGGTGGTCTCTGCCATGGGCATATGGTTCTCCATTGTCAGCCGGACGACTTTGCGCGCGACCATCTGGACGATCTTCGCGACAGCCGGCGCTGCAGTCGGGCACTGGCTGCTGTGGATATGCTGCGTGCCGCTGCTGATGGCGGCGGGTTCGGAGCCGGCATTCCTGCGCTGGGTGATCAGCTTCCAGGCCGGCATGACGCCACCGGCCGTCCTGGGCTACGCGTTTTGCTTTTCACTGGAGGATGTTTATGGCAAGCCTTTTCACGCGCAGGACCTGGGCGAGGCATTCGGTTTCGCCGTGCTTGGCTTGATCCTTTGGGGCGCCATTGCCGCCTTGATCTACGCCGCCAGCAGTCACCGCTTCGCGGAGATGACCGGCCGCCTGGGTTTTGCCAGGAACCGGGTTCCACTGAAAGCAGCGCCGGCCGGCGCTGCCCGCCTGTCCGAAACCCCGCTCCATGACGCAGGCGCCGGCAATTGCAGCACCGCCATCACCGCCAGGGAGGACCTCTCTTGATGTCGGGGTCCAGCTACTCCGTGCTCGTCCGCTATCTGCCCAGGCCGTCGTTGGCATGGCTCAAGACGCATCCCGGGCTGATGACTGTGACCACCCTCGTGCTCTTCGCCGCGGTCCTGGGCTGGTATCATCAGCATGTACCCTTCTCACTACAGATCACGGTCTGGGCGATCCTCCTGATCGTCTTCGCCTTTACCATGCGGTTTCGCTGGATGGCGCTGTTCGGGCCGGTGTTTGTGTACGACCTGGTGCGGAGCACGCGGCGCAGCCACTTTGCTGCCCTGCGCGGCTTCTATGCCGGGGCGATGTTGATTGTCCTGTTTCTGGCGTATTCCTCGGTAGTGCAGACGCCGGCGCGCACCCTATGGGATACGCTGTGGCAACCCGGCACGGTGCCCGTCAAATCCCTGGCCCGGTTCGGGGAAGCGTTTTTCTATTCCTTCGTGGCCGTGCAGTTCATCGCCATGCTGCTGTTTACGCCGATCTGCGCGGCGGGCGCCATCACCGAAGAAAAGGAGCGGCGCACGCTGGAATTCGTCCTGACCACCGACCTGTCCGACCGGGAAGTCGTGCTGGGCAAGCTCGCGGCGCGGCTGGCGTACCTGGTGCTGTTTCTGCTGACCGGCTTACCTATTCTCTGTCTGCTCCAGTTTGTGGGTGGCGTTTCGCCCAACCTGGTCATTGCGTCGTTCCTCATGACCGGAGTCAGCATGATCAGCCTGGCTTCTCTGAGCGTGGCGATTTCGGTGTTCTCCAACAAGACGCGCGGGGCGGTGTTCTTCGCCTATGTGGCGGTTGTCATCTATTTACTTTGTTCAAGCTGCTGCTGCGCCATGCCGGTGCCCTGGCTGACGGCGGGGAATTTCGTCATTGCGGTTCGCCGGCTGTTTGATCCGTCGGCCGCGGGAGGCGTGGAAGATAATTTGTTGGGTGTCTTTATCGAATACACCAGCTTCCATACGGTCGCCACCACGGTGTGCTGCATCTGGGCGGCTGTCAACTTGCGCGTGCGCAGTGAGAAGCAGCCGGCCGTCGTGACCATCACAGTGCCGCAGACCGTCTTCTATGTCGAGGCGCTGGACCGCGAAGGGCGCGGGCAGACCGATGGAGAACCCCTTGATCCTGCGGCCATGCCCCCGCCGCGGCGCCGCCGCATTGCCTATACGCCTCTTGATCCGCCGGCAAAGCGACGTCCCCCGATCAGCGACCAGCCGATTTTGTGGAAAGAGCTGTATGCCGAACCTTTTATCCGGCCGGGGCCGGGCGGGCAGACGCTGCTCATGGTGCTGGGCGTCATGGGCTTGCTGATGGGGGGCTACGTGCTGCTCCTCAGCATGGCCGCGGCTGTTTCGTCGAGCTCCGTCGCAATTTTTACGAATGTGCTCGTCCGCTATTTCGGCAGTGGCTTGGCCTGCTTGATGCTGCTCGGCATCGGCCTGCGCGCCGCCAGCACTCTGACCAGCGAACGGGACCGGCAAACCCTGGATAGCTTGCTGACGACGCTCCTGGAGAATAGCGCCATCCTGTCGGGGAAGTGGCTGGGCAGTATCCTCGGCGTGCGCAAGGTCTGGTTTGTGCTGGCGCCGATCTGGGCCCTGGCGCTTATTACCGGAGGAGTGCATCCGCTGTCGCTTGTCCTGCTCGCGGTGGCGTGGTGCGTGTTCGCCGCGTTCGCGGCCGGGCTCGGCATGTGCTATTCGCTGATCTGTCGCAATACGCTAGTGGCTTCGATTGCCACGATGTTAACGACCCTGGTGCTGTCCGGCGGCCCCTGGGGGATGTGGTCGCTGTACGTCTCGGCCATGTATCAGAACCGCACGCCGGACAGCATTGTCTGGATCGAGCAATTCTTGTTATACGGCCTGACACCGCCGGTTACGCTTGGCGTGCTCAGCTTTCGCAGCGAGGACTTCGCAGCCCAACGCCCGTTGCTTTCCTGGGAGATGGTGCGCTATGCCCTGTACGGCCTGGGCTTGTATGCTGCTGTGGCGGCGCTGATGTGGAAACTGCTGGTATCGCGCTTTCCCATCGTGACCGGCCGCATGCCGATCGGTAAGCCAGGCCTCGCGCCGGAGGATGAGCTTGCCGGCAAGACGCGATAAGATACGTATCGCTTGGCCTTTGGCGTGCGCGCCTGATAAACCATGAAACCGCCGCATCTCCTGTTCGTGACCGGCAAACTGGCCGAACCCTCCTTGCGCCGAACGCTGGCGGATCTCGCCGGGCAAGCCAATTTCCAAGCCAGTGTGGCCGTTCTGCCCATCAGTGTCGCAGCTCTGGCGACCACTTCATGGATTAGCAGCCATTTGACGGTGCCGGCCGAGGTCGACCGCATCATCTTGCCCGGGCTCTGTTCCGGTGACCTGGCGCCGCTGCGCGCCAGGACCGGCTTGCCCGTGGAGCGTGGTCCGCAAGATCTGCGCGACCTCCCGGAGTACTTCGGTTCCGCAGGCGGCCGGCCGTCTGATTACGGCGCCTACGACATAGCCATTCTTGCCGAGATCAATCACGCTCCGCGGCTGACCTTGGCGGAAATTCTTGCTCAGGCTCGGGCTTACCGCGCTTCCGGGGCCGACGTCATTGACCTGGGCTGCGATCCCGGCGACGCCTGGCCGCTGGTTCGGGGCACCGTCCGGGCACTGCGCGATGAGGGCCTGCGCGTTTCCATTGACAGCTTCAATCCGCGGGAAGTGGAGGAGGCAGTGTCCGGAGGCGCGGAGCTGGTCCTGAGCGTCAACGGCGGCAACCGCACCGCCTCGCGTTCCTGGGGGTGTGAGGTGGTGGCGCTGCCGGATGATCCGGCCACACTGGGCGGGCTGGATGAAACGGTGCAAGCGCTCGCCGGCTGGGGTGTGCCTTTTCGCGTCGATCCGGTCATCGAGCCGATCGGCTTTGGTTTTGCCGCCTCCCTGGGTCGCTACCTCGAGGTACGCCGGCGTTATCCGGATGCGGAGCTGCTCATGGGAGTGGGCAATCTCACCGAATTGACGGATGTCGATTCCGCGGGCGTAAATGTCATACTGCTGTCGATTTGCCAGGAGCTGGGGATCCGCAGCGTCTTGACCACGGAGGTCATCAACTGGTGCCGCAGCGCCGTTCAGGAGCTGGATCGGGCCCGGCGACTCGTTCATTATGCCTGCAACCGGCGCGTGCTGCCGAAACATCTGGAGCCCGATCTCGTTATGCTGCGTGATATCAAGTTGCGCGAGCATGGCGAGCAAACACTTAAGGAGCTGGCCGCGCGCGTGGGCGATCGCAACTTCCGGCTCTTTGCCGAACGCGGCCTGCTGCACGTCATCAACGGCAGCATGCACCTCGAAGGGCGCGATCCCTTTGCTTTGTTTGGGCAAATGCAGCAACAAGAAAATATTGATTCGGCCCACGCGTTTTACCTGGGGTACGAAATGGCCAAGGCTGTGACGGCCCTGACGCTGGGCAAGAACTATGTGCAAGACCAGGCGCTGCGCTGGGGCTTCCTGACCGTGCCGGAACGCAGTCATGCCGGTAGGATAGCAGGTAACGAGCCAAGCACGGAAACCAGCGAATAAGGGCTTCTCGTTCCCAGGCTCTGCCTGGGAATGCACTGGGCCAGAGGCTCCGCCTCGTGAGGCAGAGCCTCCAAGGCAGTGGTTTCCCAGGCAGAGCCTGGGAACCAGACCCGGCATAGTGGGGCAGTCGGTGTTAGAAATCTTTACCCGGTCCAAATCCGGCATGCCGGAGCCGCCAGCGCTTCCTTGCCGCTCTGTACCGATCATTGAAGAACTGGCTCCAGGCCTCGACGCCGTGGATGTGTTTGCCCGCCTGGTTGGGCTGCCTCACGCAATTTTTTTTGATAGCTCGCAGCGCGATCCCAGGCTAGGCCGGTATTCCTTCATTGCCGCCGACCCCTTTGCCTGGATCTCGGCGCGGGGGAGAACTATCCATCTGAATGGAGAGGCTCCGCGTACGCCATGCGCGGATCCGTTCGCTTATCTGCAGTCCTATTTGGAGCAGTTTTGCCAGGAAGCGATTGAGGGGTTGCCGCCCTTTCAAGGGGGCGCGGCTGGCCTTTTCGGCTACGACCTGTGCCATCACCTGGAACGCTTGCCGCGTCCGAACCTTGACGAGTTCAAGGTTCCCGACCTGGGGGTTGGCGTTTATGATTGGTCGGTTGTTTTTGATCATGTCGCAGGCCGCGTCTGGTTGATCTCGACTGGCTTTCCGGAGATCGACTCCGGGCGGCGCCGGTGGCGCGCCGAGCGGCGTCTGGCCGACGTCAAGAAACGCCTGCGTTTGGGGCCAGCCCGGCCCGAGACTCGGCCCATCGCCGCCGTCCCAATAGAAGCGGAGAACTGGGCCGTACCAGGCGTCGATGGCCTAACGAGCAACTTCAGCCGCGCGGCGTACTTGCGGACGGTGCAAAGGGCCATCGCTTACATTCATGCCGGGGATTGCTTCCAGGTCAATATTGCCCAGCGCCTTCTGTATCCAGCGAGGTTAGGTGCGCTCGAGCTTTATCTGAGGCTACGGCAATGCAACCCCGCGACCTTTGCGGGTTACCTGGACCTGGGCGACTTTGTGATTGCCAGCGCCTCGCCCGAGCGCTTCGTTCGCGTCAAGCAGGGCGAGGTGGAAACGCGGCCGATCAAGGGGACCCGGCCGCGCGTTGCCGATCCGGCCGAGGATGCACGGCTGGTGGGCGAACTCCTGACGAGCCCCAAGGACCGCTCGGAAAACATCATGATTGTGGACCTGCTGCGCAATGACTTGGGCCGCGTTTGCCGCTATGGCTCGGTGCAGGTGGCGGCCCTGTGCCGGCTGGAGTCGTACCAGTTTGTGCATCATCTGGTGTCGGACGTTCGCGGCAAACTGAAACCCGGGCTGGGCCCCATTGACTTGCTGCGCGCGAGTTTTCCCGGCGGCTCCGTGACGGGCGCGCCCAAAATTCGCGCCATGGAGATCATCGCGGAACTGGAGCCGACCGCGCGTGGGGCGTACTGCGGCTCTCTTGGCTACCTCGGCTTTGACGGCACGATGGACACGAACATCCTGATCCGCACGTTCACGCATGGAGGCGGTTGGATCCAATTTCCTGTAGGGGGTGGCATCGTCGCCGACTCTTGTCCCGGGCGCGAATACGAAGAGACCTGGCACAAGGCCGAGGGATTACTGCGGGCGCTTCGACATGATCCTTGAAGGCGTAGTGACCACCGTTTCCGCTGCAGGCGCGATCAACATCGCGCCGATGGGCCCGCACGTCGAACCGACGATGGAACGCCTGCTGCTGAAGCCGTTCCGGACCTCGCGCACTTACCGGAACCTGTGCAAGCACCCGGAGGGCGTTTTTCACGTTACCGATGACGTGCTGCTGATTGCCCAGGCGGCCATTGGCGCCGTCGTGCCCTGGCCGCCGCTGATTCCCGCCGAGCATGTCCGGGGGCATGTGCTTCGCGATTGCTGCCGGTATTATGAATTTCGAGCCGACTTGATTGACGACCGCGAGGAGCGTTGTCAAATCGACGCCGTCGTGGTGAACTCCGGGCGCGTGCGTGACTTTTTCGGCTTCAACCGGGCCAAGCATGCGGTCGTGGAAGCAGCGATCCTGGCGACGCGCGTGGATTTCTTGCCGCTCGAGGAAATCGAAGCCGACTTTCGCAAGCTGAACATCCTGGTTGACAAGACCGGCGGAGATCAGGAGCAACAGGCGTTCGCCTTGCTTCGCCGCCACCTTGCCGGCGTTCGCGAAACAAGAAAAGCATACTAGTGATTCGTCAACCGTCGCATGAGGGATGGTCCAAATCGTTTAACCCGGAGCCAGCGGCGACGGCGGTCAGCGGACTGTTATCGCCGTCGCCGCTGGCTCCGAGTTAAACGACTCAGCAATCAACGATTGACAAAGCACTAGGGCACCGGCCGTTTCTGAGGTCATCATGGTTTTTTGGTTTCTTCTGACCTTCGCCCCCCTGGTCTGCTGCCTGGCCATGGTACGGGTGCGCACCGGCAGCCGCCTTCACTTCGGACTGCTAAATGTACCGTCAAATGAGACTGCCGAAGCAGCAAAGGCAGGGGCAGGGGCGCGCCATTTCGGCGGTGTAGGCATGATGGTCGCTACTCCCGGCGCTAGCCTGGTTTCCGAGATGGCGTCGGCGTGGTCGGCGGAAGGCCCGCTCGCGGAGCGTGCCCTGAGCTTCGCGCGCCGTCTGGCCCAGGCGCTACCCAGGGCCAGCATCCCGCCGCAACACCTCACGATTGAAGCATGCGCGCCGGAGCATCAGGGGCTTGGCACGGGGACGCAACTTGGGCTGGCCGTTGCCCGCGCGGTCACGGTTGCGGCAGGATTGGGCCATCTTACCCCCGTGGAGCTGGCGCGATTGGTGGGGCGCGGCAGGCGCTCCGCCCTGGGCATTCAT
>DASZFN010000428.1:0-4852 GCA_035939715.1 Gemmataceae bacterium
ATCTCGCGACACCTCATTTTCCCCCTCGATCAGATCGTCGTGTACACTCCCTGTGAACGGCTTTGGCCTTCGCGAAAGGAGTCGTCATGCGCATATCTGCCGTTACCCTTGCCCCTGTCTTTTTTCTTGCCGTCTCTGTCCCACTGGCGCCGGCGCAATGCGTTTTGCATGCTGTGGCACCGGATGCCAACGGCCCCGGGTTTTACGTCTTCAACCCTTACGAAGGGTGCGGATGTCTACGGGGTCCCTACTACTGCCTGCGTCCAGCCTCGCCGTGCTTTAACGGACTGGAAACCTGCCAGCAGCAGGAAGCGTGCTTGCAGAGGCAGCAGCAAATAGCCTACGCCCAGGCCCAGGCTGCGATGCAGCAGCAATACCAGGCCATGGGATACCCCTGGCCGCAACAGGGTTACCCCGGCGGCGGACAGCCGTGGTCCGGGTGGACGGCGGGACAACCATATCCGGGTAGTTCGGGACCCCAGCCTTCGATGGGATCTGGACAACCGGGCAATTGTGCTCAACCTCCCTATCCAGGGTTTGGCCCTCCACAAGACTTCCCTTGCATCCGTCCGATTCCGGGCTTTCCAGATGTGAAGAACGTGAACCCGTACATGGCCGGCATCCCACCGGTTCGGGACTTCCCGTTGTTGCCGCCCAATGCCCAGCCGTGCCCACCACAGCAGCAGGCTATCCTGGCGTTCCCAACGCATCCATACGCCCGCAGCCCGCGTGATTTCTTCATGGTCGGATTCTGACCTGACACTCGGCCTGTTCATGGAAAAAGAGAAGGAGCGCTTGCGACGAATGCCGCAAGCGCTCCTTGCCGTTTGGGCGCTCTAAGCTAGAGGTCCCGAGTTGTGATTCAAGCGTTGCCGCCAAGTCCCGGGTAAGAATCCGTAACGTTAGCGGCCATAATAGTATGCGGGCACTTCATAGTAGGCGTGCTGGACGCCGGCGGTGTAGTAAGGCGCTCCGTAAGCGTAAGCGGTCGGTGCGGGCATGTAGTAATATCCCGAGGAGCCGGAACCCGAGCCGGGCATCGGAGCCACGTAGCCGCTGCCAGGGCTGCCGTAGGCCGGCATGGCGTAAGGCATGGGCATACCATAGCCAGCCCCTTGATATGGTCCATACCAGGGGAAGTTGGGCATGCCTGTGGTGTGCGGCCAGGGCTCACTTTGACTGCCACAACGTTGGTGACCGCCCCATGAGATATTGAAGTTCGTGCTCGTGCCGACGCCCAGGTTGAACCAGGCCTTGGCTTGCTGCTCGGAGGCAACCACCGCGGCCAGGGCTGCGAGAGTTGCAAAGACAAATCGCTTCATCACACTCGGTCCTTTCAATTGTTAACGCTGTCCTCGAAATCGCCTCTCACCGCGAGGGCGCTTCGGACTCCACACTCAAGGGTTGGTTACGATTTGGTGCCGAGCCAGAAAAAACGTAAAGCTTTGCCGGGCATGACTTATTGTCAGGCATGAAATGAAAAGAGCGCCTGTGTGGGGGGACACCACAGGCGCTCTACGTTGGGGCGATCTGAGGAAGAAGCGTCCCTGAAGAGGTGTGCCGAGTGCGACTTCTCAGGCCTGCTTAGCGACCGTACCAGTACGGAGGAGCCTGGAAATAAGCACTCTGCAGGTCATAGCCGTAGCCCGGCGCGTAGCTCATCGGGGAGCCGGAACCTGAGCCAGGAGCCGGGGCCGGTGGCACATAGCCGTTGGGAGCGCCATAGCCCGGGCAGCCCTGCCAGGGGCCGTAGTAGCCGGCCGGACCGTAGAAGTTGTAGTTCGGGATGCCGGGGTTATGTTCCGGCCAGGGCTCGCTGCGATTCCCACAGCGCTGGTGGCCGCCCCACGAGATATTGAAGTTCGTGCTCGAGCCGATACCCAGGTTGAACCAGGCCTTGGCCTGCTGCTCGGAGGCAACGACCGCGGCCAGGGCTGCGAGAGTTGCAAACGCAAATCTCTTCATTGGACATGTCCTTTCGTGATCTGTCGCAGTCCTCAGAATCGCCTCTCACCGCGAGAGTGTTCTCAGGCTGAACAGGAGAAGAATTCCCCACTCTCGTACTTAAGGCCAGAAGAAAATTCGCAGATAGACTAAAGTTTCTTGCGGGGGCGATATTTTCCACCGCACATTCCGCACAGAAGCACTGCACTTGAGCAAAAACGGCTCGAGATGTCCGTTCCGGTCGCCGCCGCGCCGCTTTATGCCGGTCTTACCGATTGCAGGTCCTTCCCTATAAATGCCTTGGACTCCCTCTCCCAGACAGTGCAGCTCGACGGAGGTGCGGCGTGAGCAAGCGCATCGTTGTGACTTCGGGCCCAGATACCGGGCGCACTCTCGACCTGCCCGAAAAGGGTCCGCTCTTGATCGGCCGAAGCAAAACCACGGCGCATCCCCTGGCCGACCCGGAAGTGTCCCGCGTCCATTGCAAGCTGGAGATCGTGGGGAATGCCGTCGTATTAACCGATCTGAACAGTACCGCCGGCACATTCGTCAACGGCAAGAAGGTCCGTGAGCACAAGCTTCAGGAAGGCGACGTCGTCCGCCTGGGCGCCACTGAATTGCGCGTCGAGGGGGGCGACGAAGTCACGACTTTCCGTGGCCAGGCCAGGTCGCCGCTGTTGCAGAAGTCCCCACAGTCCCCACAGTCCCCACCGCCCCCGGTCCGGTCGGCAACCGTTGCTCAACCAACGCCGTCGCCTTCCGAGCCTTCGACGACCCCGCTCAGGGTCGGCAACCTGGCGGAACTCGCCGGGCAAACCATCGCTCACTTTCAACTGGGGGACATCCTCGCCCGAGGCCGCAACGGCATCGTGTTCAGGGCCACGGACACGCGCGACGGCCGGACCGTTGCTATCAAGGTTTTGAAGCCCGAGCTGATGGAAAAGGATGTCGAGCGGCGGCGTTTCATCCGCGCCATGAAGACCGTGCTGCCGCTGGATCACGCCAATCTCGTCCGGGTGTATGGAGCCGGCCAGAAGAACGCCATCTGCTGGATTGCCATGGAATTCGTCGACGGCGTCAATCTCATGACCATGATTCAGCGCATGGGAGTCGCCGGCCGGCTCGACTGGCGCTACGCCTTCCGGCTGGCACACGATATTGGGCAAGCGCTTGCCTACATCTTTGAGCGGAACATCGTTCACCGCAACATCATCCCGCAGAATATCCTGGTGCGCAGCGAGGACAAGGTCGCCAAGCTTAATGACCTGATGCTGGCAAAGGCGCTTGAAGGAACCGGCGCCAAGCAAATCACCAACCCGGGCGAAGTCCTGGGCGAACTGGCGTTTCTTCCGCCGGAGCGAACTCACGGGACCAACGAAGAAGATATCCGCTCCGACATTTACTCGCTCGGTGCAACGCTGTATGCCATTCTCACCGGCCGGCCGCCCTGCGACGGCGGCTCCACCGCCAAGACCGTTCAGCTCATCCGCGAAGTCGATCCCCAGCCTCCCAATCAGTTCCAACTGGCGACGCCTGGCCCTATTTCCGGCATGGTCATGAAGATGCTCGGCAAGCGGCCTGAACAACGCTTTCAGACTCCCGCCGACCTCCTCGAAGAGGTCGACCGCATTGCCCGTGTGCTCGGCTCGCTATGAACGCCACCAAGCTCACCGATCCAGAGCCAGCTCGAACTCGTCGACCGTTGTGAATGTCCCGCTCAAGGGATCATAGGCTCGCTTGGCGGCTCGCAAGCGGCGGTCCTCGATGACGTAGTTTCCGTGGGACCACAGGTTCTCTTGCGTGGTGCTGCCGGCACAAATCACTGGAAACGGCGCTTGCGGGGGCGGCGCGAGATGATAGAAGCGGTGCCGGTGACCGTGCAGCCAGAGCGAAATTCCGCCGTGGCTGCAGACGTCGATGAGTTCCTTCAAGTCGCGCAGCCGGCGATCGGCCCGCTCGAGCTTGCCCGCTGCGGTGCAGACCGGAAAGTGGATAACCAGGATGCGCGGTCCGCCTTGCAAGCGTGCTAGCAGTTTTTGCAATCGTTCCAGTTGCACTGTGTCCACGCGCCCGCCCGCATCCCATGCCCAGCGGTTACCGGTCGCGCCATTGACGGCCACCAGCCAGACCGGTCCTACCTGCTGAGCGAATGGATAGACTTCGTTGCCAACGCGCTCTCCTTGCTGCCAGGGTGCGAAGTGCCGTTCGAAGTCCCCGGACCTGGCCGCCGGGATCGTGCAGTAATCATGGTTGCCCGGCACCGCGAGTCCGGGCAGCGGACGCGCGGAAGTCAGGCCGAGGACCTTCGCTGCCCGTTCGATCTCGGCGCCGAATCCCAGTGCGGTGGCGTCGCCCGAAAAAACCACGCGATCCGGCGGCATGGCGCCAAGCTCGTTCATCAAGCTGGTCATTACGGTCTCGGCAAGACGGAAGTAGTGGGCCCGCCCTAGCACGCGCAGGTTCGCCCAGGCCGCCAGGCGCTTGTTAAACCAGTCCTCGGCTTGCCAGCCCAATGGGTGATTGGTGATGTGAATGTCGCTGATGTGACACAATCGAACCATGCGTGCGCCGTCCCTCGCAGAACCGTCGACCTCGAAACCGCGGATCGCTATACTTCAAGTAGTTTCCAACGGTTGGCAAACACCCGCCCGCGAGCCGCTCGTCCCTGACCCTAACGCATTGGGAGATACTATAGTTATGCCCAAGGTTGTGTTCGTGAAGGAAAAAAAGGAGCTGGAAGTCGTGGATGGCGCCAATTTGCGGCAGGAGGCTCGCAAGGCCGGCATTGAACTCTACCAGGGGCCTGACCGGTTCCTCAACTGCCGCGGGCTGGGACTGTGTGGCACCTGCCGCGTGGTGGTTCGCAAGGGCATGGAGAACCTGGGGCCCAAGACTTTGCGAGAGAAGT
>DASZFN010000429.1:0-11775 GCA_035939715.1 Gemmataceae bacterium
CGAGGAGCGACTGGAACAATGAGGCGAACAGCGCCAAGTGGCAGAAGATGTACAAGGACATGCAGGCCGCCGCGGATTACGTAAAGCTGCGCAAAACGTACGACAGCCTGGAGAAGGAGCTGGCCGCCTTCGTGGTCAAGGGCCGCAACGGCGAAGCGGATTCGCCGCATGGGTATGTGTGGCTATTTCGGCGCAAGTGAATGTTGGGTCCGCTGGCTGTTGCTCGTCACAGAGGTTCCTGCATCAACAGCGGCAGCCACTCTGGAACAGTCCTTTCGCACTCACGCAGGTGACCGTGATCGAATACGGCGACCTGCCGAAACGGTGTCGCCAGGTCGCCATTATCGTAAACGAGCACGTGCGGCAGGCGACGTATTGCCAAGCGCAAATTGTCCAGCGTGCGCGGAAACCGCGCGAGCAATTTGTCGTCGGGAACGTCGTGGCCGCCCTGCGATACGCGCATGGCGACGCGCTGGCTCGACTGCTCGGGGCTTGCCAGTCCGATGTAACACAACGCGACGATATACCCGCCGCGCACGGCTTCTTCAAGGAATGCGATCTTGTCCCCGACGGGATCGGAAAAGACGGTCTCAAAGACGAAACTCTCGCGCCGTCCAAGGAGCTCGCGGCGCAGAGCGTCGGCCAGCCGCGCCGCATCGTACGGAGGTAACGAAAGTTCGCTCGCAAGCACGTCGGCGCTGACGAAGGGCAAGCCGGCGGCTGCCAGGTGGGAATGAAAGAAGGTGGTCTTGCCGGCGCCATTGGGTCCGGCGATCGCCACCACGATGGGCCGTTGATCGTATCCGGAAAAGTCCATCGGTCACTTGGCCGCCTGAAACTCGCGGCCGACGAACCGGCCCACGGTTCGCGTCCCGTCTTCGTCAACGCGCAGCAGCAAGCCAGGCGTGTCGGACACCGGCTCGTAGTGAGGAAAAGACCGCGTCTGGAGATAGTCTCTCACGCGCCGGCGCCCTTCCTCAGAATTCACGGAAGCGAGGCATTCAGACAAGGGCCGAATGCCATCGGCCGGGCGCAAGGCATGAGCGCCGTCGAGCAATGGCTCAAGCGTTCGTCCCAATTGAGCCCAGAATTCGATCTGGCTCGCGACAGTTCGCTGAGTAAGTTCCGCAGAGCGCCGAGCGTCGCTTACGATTTCGTCAGAAAGTTCGATTGTCTGGCTCATTGCCAGCATGTTAGCAGCTTGCCACCAGACTCGCAAGCGGGAGAGGTTTAGCCATGGGAGCAGGACATGGTCGTCGGGCAAAGGTTGGGGACCTGACTGGTTACGGGGAGACTTTAAGGGGACATTGTAAATATGGCAGCCTGACAGGCCCGTTTCATCGATCCGCATAAAGCGCCCGCTGCCGCGTTGGCTTCGATCTGCCCATCGCTTCGACCACCGGCACGAACTCGATGGCCGGCTTCATGAACCGGCGTTCGGGCTTTTGCGGCACGAGCGTCGAGGCCGCCGGGGTCGCCAGAGCAATCGATTAAACGCCCATGCATATCTCTTTGTCGCGTCTCGATGCGGTCACGTAACACGTTCAGGCATCGCCCTGGTCTCCTTTCTCCCAGGCGGTCTCGGTTTCGATCTTGAGGCGGCGGAGGTGGCGAATAGCTTCTTCATTGACCACTTGCTCCAGGGGGACATGGACAACGAGGCGGCCGCTTCAATACCACGCCACGACAGCACAGGATTGCGCCCCACAGTGCCGCCACCACGCTGCACGCGTAAACGACCGCAGACGCCTGCAGCAGGTAGTTCGAGATCCCGCTCCCAATCGCACTGGCCATGACCAGCAGCCCGAGCACGAGATAGAGACGCGCCGTGGCGCGGACCTTCTTCTGGTCGGCGACAAGGGATGGGGACAACCGGGCCACCTCATCGGCTACCCGTGCGGCCAGCGCAGGTTGTAACCCCTGCTCCTCAAGCTTACGGCGCACTTCTTCCAGCCACGCCCCTGCCATTTCCGTCGGGCTAATCTGCACGATCGGCGGCCGCGGCGGCTGCGTGTATTGCGGGTCAGTCATCGGACACCTCCTTGTGGAAGTTTAGTATCCTTTCGAGAGGCGCGGCCGGACTGACGCGTGAGAACCGAGGTGAGAACCGAGGGCCAGGCCTCCCGTTCCGGCTGTGCTCCATTCTATGATGGCGCCATTGCTCAGGGCTGCACGCAGGCGCCGGCCGTCGGCGCTCCAGGCCAGGCTGCCGATGCTCCCCGGTTGTTCCTGCGTACTGGGCGGAGGAAGCGGCAGAGTCAGAATCTCCTGTCCTGAGGCAATATCCCATAGTTTCACCTCGCGCGCGCCGCCTGTCGCGAGACGGGTTTCGTCAGGACTGATGGCGACGCCGTTCAGTTTCAAGAACGCATGTCCCTGGAACAAGGCCAACGAGCGGCCGGAGGCAACATCCCAAATCTGAACGGTCTGACTTCCGGCTGTAGCCAATAAATTGCCGGATTTGCTGAACACCAGGGCGTCGTTGGTCCCGGATTGCAGTTCGCTCTGGTTCAAATCGCGGAGCCACGCGCCGGTCGTCAGATCCCAGATCTTCACCAGCCGGTAGCCGGCCGAGGCCAGTAATTTGCCATTGGGGCTGAAGGCGACTTGCTCGATGGTCGATGGATGGCCTGAAAGCGTCAGACGCTCCTGACCGGTCTCGGCGTTGAACACCTTGACGGCGACGGGGATTTGCTTGAACTGGCCGCGGCCGAAGCGGGCCTCGGTGATTTCCCTGGGCTCGCGGGTTGCGGCAACCAGGCGGCCGTCGGAACTGAGCGCCAGGCCTGCGACCCATTCGCCATGCCCGGGGATTGTGCAGAGGAGAGCGCCGCCTGAAACATCCCAAACCTTGACGTCCCCTTTTCGGCCGCCGGACGCCAGACGGGCGCCGTTGCTGCTAAACGCCAGCGCCTGGGCGCCGTCGCTGTGACCGGCCAGCGTGTGGGTGACACGGCCTGTTCCCGCATCTACAAGTGTGACGGTCCGAACAGGTCCCGTGAACAGATTGACGGTATTCACCTGCCCATAGGCGAGAACGGCGCCAGCGGGGCCAAGGGCCGCCGGTATTGCCAGATCTACTCTGGGCCGAGTCACCTGGACTACGTCCTGGCACCCTTTCGTGTCCCAGAACTTGATGGTGTTGTCCCAGGCGCAGCTTGCCAGGCGGCCGTCGGGAGCGAAGGCAACCGCGTTGATAGCCTGAGAGTGTCCGCGCAGGCTGCCGCTGCGCCGGCGATTGTTGACGTCCCATATCTCGATCTGTGTTGAGCCGAACGCACCGGAGAGGGCCAGGATCGTACCATCGGTATTAAGCGCGATGTCTCCCACGGCGGCCGGGGCGAACGCAGACAACTCCGCGCCGGTCGCGGGGTCCACGATGCGCAGGAATTGCACATTGCGCTGCCGGTCGGTTCCGCCCAGAGCCAGGCGCTTGCCGTCGCCGCTGAAGGAAAAGCTGCCGCCGGAGCCAAGCTGGCCCGGCGCCACCTCGGTCCAGGTAGCCGTGTTAAAAAGGGCAACAAAAAACTCCGGCGTGCCAGGACTCAAACGCAGGGCGGTGTTCTTGCGAAACGTAAGCAAACGCGAGCCATCGGGACTGAACTCCGCGCCCAGGCCATATCCTTTCGGGTGAAACGCTTCCTTGCCGCTGGCCACGTCCCAGACGATCAGCTCCTCGTTCCGGGGCGGCTCGGCGAGCGGGAACAACATTTCACCGTTGCGGCCGTCCACCCGCGCCGCCGCCAGCCAGCGGCCGTCCGGGCTGAAGGACAGCGAAGTCACCGCTTTCGGTACGCGGGCGAAGGGGCGGACAGGTTTGCCGGTGTCGGCCTGCCAGAGTGTGACTGCGCCGGTGGTGTCTCCGAGCGCGATGGTCTTCCCATCTGCGCTGAGGGCCGAGCAGGTGAAGGCCCGCTGGTTCCGCGACAAACTGATCTCAGCCAGGGGTTTATTGGTTTGCAAATCCCACACGCGTACCCCCGCATCGCCGCTGCGCGCGAAGGCGGCCAGGCGTTTGCCGTCCTTGCTGAACTGGAGGTTCGTGGTGAACTGGCCGTTGCCGGCCAAGGTCAAGAGGTCGGCGTGGTGAAGCTGGTTGAGGTAGCGCCATTCCCAGCCGCGCGCGGCGGAGGGACAGAGATTGAGAATGCGGCTCGACTGATCCAGATGATTGCCCAGCCAGTACTGGTAGGCGAGGTTGATGCGATTGAAGTACAGAGCACGCTCGGCAGCGTCGCGGGCTCGGGCGGCGGCAACGCGTTCGGCCTCGGCGGCGGTCAGGGCCTTTCCCTCTTCGTCGCGGGCGTGTTCGGCTTGCCGGCGTTGCTCTGCCTCGGCGGCCAGGGCCCGCTGGGCGTGCACCAGTCCCCAGATGGCGGCCACCGTGCCGCCGACCAGCGCCAGCAGCACGAGCACCGCTGCCGACACGGCGCCGCGGTTGCGGCGGAGGAGCTTCCGCAGCCGGTACACGGCGCCCGGCCGGCCAGCCTCGACCGGCTCCTCGCGTAGATGATGTTCAATATCGCGCGCCAGGCCGCTGGCGGTATCGTAGCGCCGGCCGCGCTCCTTCTCCAGGGCCTTCATGACAATCCAGTCCAGCTCGCCGCGCACCAGCTTCGCCAGCCGCGCCGGCTCGGTCTGGCGCTGAGCAGAGATCAGGGCCAGCGTCTCCTGGGATTCGCTTAGCCGTGTGCTTGGCCGGGGTGGCTCCTGTTCCTGGATCTGCATCAGGATGGCGGCGAAGGCCGCTCCGCGCAGCCGCTGCATGTCGAGCGGTGTGCTGCCGGTGAGCAGCTCATACAGGAGTACGCCGAGCGAATAAATATCACTACGCGTGTCGATGTCCTGATTGTTCAGCTCCGCCTGTTCGGGACTCATGTACTCCAGCGTGCCGATCACCGCGCCGAACTCGGTGAACATGGTCTTTTCGGTGAGGCGCTGGCCGGTCGCCTTGGCCACGCCGAAATCGATGACCTTCACGACCGGCTGGCCATCGTAGGGAGCGATGAGCACATTGGACGGCTTGATGTCCCGGTGAATAATCCCTTTCTGGTGCGCGTGCTGCAACGCCTGGCAAACCGGAATGAACAGCTCCAGGCGCTGGCGCAGCGTCAGCCGCTGGGCGTCGCAATATTTCGTGATGGGAACCCCCTTGACCAGCTCCATGACGAAATACGGCCGGCCGGACTCGGTGCTCCCCGCGTCCAGCACGCGGGCGATGTGCGGATGGTCCATGAGTGCCAGCGCCTGCCGCTCGGCCTCGAAGCGGACGACCACCTGGGCGGAGTCCAGCCCGGCCTTGACGACCTTCAGAGCGACCGTCCGGCGAACGGGCACCGTCTGCTCGGCCATCCAGACCGTGCCCATGCCCCCCTCACCAATTTGCTGAAGGAGCTTGTACGGCCCGATGCGCGTGCCGGGCGCTTCGCCGGAGCGCGGCGGCAACGTGGGCGCGGCCGCGTCCGGGTCAGGCGCAAGCGTGGCGGCCTGGCCCACAGCGGGTTCGACCAGGAAGCTGCCCGCCGCTTCGTGCGAGCCGAGCAGCGCCTCGACGCGCGCCCGCAGGGGCGCATTCCCTTCACAGGCCTGATTCAAGAAGGCGGCGCGCTCCGCAGGGTCGAACTTCTGCAAGGCGGCACTGAAGATGGATTCTTCGGTCATTGGGAAACTCGCTTTCGCAGTGATGCAGGCTTTGCCCATTATCAATGCGAAAACGAGGAAGGAAAAGCATCAAGGAATTATTAATTTGTCCGAGCGTCAGCAATCTCTAGCTTCTTCCGGTGATCTCCTGATGCAGCCAGGCTCGGGCATAGGCCCAGTAGCGGTCGGCCGTTGCCGGAGAGATGCCGAGAAGCTGCGCGGCTTGATCCGTCGTCAGGCCGGCAAAGTACCGGAGCTGAATGAGTTCCGCCTTGAGCTTATCACGGGCCGCCAGCTTGGTAAGCGCCTCATCGAGGGCGAGCAAGTCCTTGTGGGGCTCCGGCGCGGCGAGCTGAATGTCGGCGACATCATGCCGGACCAGATCGCCGCCGCGCTTGCGGCTGCGTTTGCGGCGTGCGTTATCGACCAGGATGCGGCGCATGGCCTGGGCGGCCGCGGCAAAGAAATGTCCCCTGCTGTCCCAGTGTCTTTCCCCCGCGCCAACGAGCCGCACATACGCTTCATGAACCAACGCGGTGGCCTGGAGTGTTTGCTGACCCTTTTCCAGCGCAAGTTTCTGCGCCGCCAGCCGCCGTAGTTCCTCATAGACCAGCGGCAGCAACCGGCCGGCAGCCCGCGGCTCGCCCTGGGCAATGGCATCCAGGATCCTGGTAACATCCTTCATGGCAATTTGACCAATACGTCAGCAACTGTCGAATCGGCTCGCCTTCCGGCAATTAGCCGAGGCGGGCGGTCACCGTTCTTTCCGAATTCCGGTCGGTGCATCCGCACAGCCGGCCTGGAGTACCGATTAACAATAATCTTACCCTCCCGCTGCTAATTGGCATTGCGAAAACGCTCCCTGCGCGGCGGATGTGTTGACGAACAGGGCGCGCGGTGTTGAAATGACATTTAT
Organism: Gemmataceae bacterium; assembly: GCA_035939715.1. Lineage (GTDB taxonomy): Bacteria > Planctomycetota > Planctomycetia > Gemmatales > Gemmataceae > DASZFN01. Next base: position 6,557 of record DASZFN010000429.1, read on the forward strand.
GGCGTCCGAAGGACCACAGATTTCTGCGGGCAAGCGCTACGGCCAGATCGGCAAGTACGATATCGTCGCGCACCTGGCGAGCGGCGGCATGTGTGTGGTGTATCGGGCCGTGGACACCAACCTCAATCGCGAGGTGGCCCTGAAAGTCTTGCCGCCGGAGTTCGCCTCGCAGCCTGCCCTGCTCGAGCGCTTCCGCCGCGAGGCCCGGCACGTCGCCAAGCTGCGCCACGAGCACATCGTCAGCATCTATGAGTTCGGCGAGGCCAACGGCGTCTATTTCCTGGCCCTCGAATATGTGGACGGCATCGACCTGGAAAAATACATCGAGCAACAGACGCGCATCGATCCGCGTGAATCCTGCCTGCTGGTCGGCCAGGCCGCCCTGGCCCTGGAGCACCTGCACAAATTCCAATTGGTGCACCGCGACATCAAGCCGGGCAATCTGCTGCTGTCGCGCAAGAACGGCCAGGCCCTGGTCAAGCTGACCGACCTCGGCATTTCCCGGGTGACATCGGACAGCCAGTTCCGCATGACGAAGACCGGCCACACGCTGGGCACGGTCGACTACATCTCGCCCGAGCAAGCGCGCGACAGCGGTCTGGCCGATATTCGCAGCGACCTGTATTCGCTCGGCTGCACCTGGTATCACATGCTGGCCGGCCGGCCGCCTTTCTCGGAAGGCGGCTTGACGGAACGGCTCTACAGCCACCTGAAAGACAAGCCCACGGATGTTCGCCAGGTCAATCCGCGCGTGCCGCAGGAGGTCGTTGCCATCCTGGAGCGGCTGCTGGCGAAGCGGCCGGGCGAGCGCTATCAGACTCCCACGGCCTTGCTGGCCGACCTGGCGAAACTGGGTTATAGCGGGGCAGACCTGCCGGGCACTCAGCGGGCCGGCCGCCCCCGGAAGAAAGCCGGCAAGCCGCTGGAGGAACGGCCGACCGTTCCCAGTCTGCAAACCTCCTCAAGCCAGGCGGCTGCCGAGAACGATCTGCTCGGCATCGGTCCGGAACAGCGGCAGGCCGCGGCCGGTCAGTGCCAGCGCGCCAAGGAAGTGCTCAAGGCGGGGAACCTGGAATACGGCATCCATCTGCTCTTGAGCGCCTGCAAGCTTGACCCGGCGAACACCACTTACCGCCGCGCCGTGCGCAAGGCCGCCAAAATTCTGCACAAGAGCACGGGACGCGGCCACCAGTTCACCTTGCTGCCGCCCCTGGGCAACCGCACCAAGCTCAAGGCGGCCAAGAGCACCACCGATTATTTCAAGGTGCTCGAGGACGGCGAGCGCTTCCTCCTGGAAAATCCAGGCGACACGGCCACGCAACTGGAGATGGCGGGCGCGGCGGAAGTGCTCGGCTTGCCGGACCTCGCCGTTTGGATCCTCGAACACGCGCTGCGAAAAAAGAATCCTGACCTGGACGTGTGCCGCACACTGGCCCGCGCCTATGAGGCGCGCAGTGACTTTCGCCAGGCCATCGAAGTGTGGGAAATCGTGCACCGCGCAGATCCAACCGACGCCGAGGCAGCACAGAAGACACGCGACCTGGCCGCCACGGAAACGATTGCCCGCGGCCGTTATGATCTGGAACTGGGGCGGCGTACCGCCCTGAACGACGACTAGACCTTCGATCCTGTAGAACGGAATTCATTCCGTTCAGCCCGGTGCTGAACGGAATGAATTCCGTTCTACGGCCGCCGGTTTACCGCCAGCTGAGCACGCGGAACACGCCTTCCCGCCGTTTGATCTTATCCGGCAGCATGAGCAGGCGGTCGCGGTAGATGCTCAGCAGCAAGCCGGTGCCGAAGATCACGGCGCCGCCAATCGTCAGCAGCACGGCCGCCGTTTTGATCTCCGGAATCATGGTGATGAACATCAGCAGCGTCACCAGGTATAGAACCACCATGCTGCCGCCGGCCAGGGTCGTGGACTTGATCTGAAACATGAAGCCGGTGGCCAGCAGCAGGATGCCGACGACCAGCATGCCCAGCTCGTCCGGCCAGTGGAACGCCGGATGGGCGCGGTAGGTGAGCATGGCGACGGTTAACGGCAAGCCGGCCAGCAAGCTGCCCAGGAACAGGCTGAGACTCACCATGTCGCTATGACTCTCCTGTTCGCGATACCAGCCAATGTGGCCCACCACCAGCAAGGCCACGCCCGCGACAACGCTGAAGATCTCCAACTTTTCCAGGGCCGAGAGGTGGCTCAGGAAGTGCAGCGTGATACCCGCCAGGAGGGCTTCGCCGATGGCTGCGATCACGTACCAGCGCCGCCAGTTTTGCTCGCGCACCAGCCAGGCGGCCATCAGGCTGATGGCGGTTAAGGTAATGAGCAGGCCCAGCAGGTGCCACTTGAGCTGCGCAGTTTCATAAGTGGCCAGCCGGCTGAGCGTGATCAAGGCGGCTGCCACGAAGGAGAGCGACATCAAGGCGTTGGCGCTCTGGAAGGCGGCACGCGCCAGCCTGGCCGTCTGGAAGGATTCCAGTGCGCCGAGGCGGTACGCGATCAAGAGCATGAAGCCCAGGATGGCGAAGACGAGCGTGTACGACTCAGGCTCCAGTTTCCAGAACAGCAAGACTTGCCAGATCGCTCCACAGGCCATGGTCGCCGCAAAATACAGGTTATACCCTTGCTTGCGGAACGCCGCGGCCAGGACATAGAAGACCGCCGCCTCGGCGAAGAAGAGTGCCAGCAAAAGATTGCTGAAGACACCGGAGACTGGCTCGACCACGGCAGGTGTGATCTGCCAGGCAGCTCCCAGCACCGCGAGGACCATGATCACCGTCGCGGCGTGGCCGACCCAGATGAGCGGCTCTTCCGCCGTGTGACCGCGATAGACGCGTGCGTCGACGATATAGGCAAGCGGGAACAGCATGAGAATGGGGGCCTGCACGTCCCACGACTTCAGACCGAGCAGCGTGAGCAACCCGGCCGCGCCCACCAGGGTGGCGGCCCCTGTGCCGAAGAAATAGACCGCCGACAGCCAGGGCATTGTGTGCCGATACAGGTAGGCGCCGATTCGGCACGAAACTGCCGTGATCAGCATGGCGGCGACAAAGGACCACTCGAGCGTATAGGGCCAGGCTTCATGGATGCCGAGGTTCGTGGCGCGCAGGTGGAGCAGAATGCCAAGGATGACTGGGACCGTGCTGAGGAATAACCCAATAGGGGGGCCGGCACGCGTGAACGTCGCGTTGGCTCGGGTCAGCATGAATTGCAGCATATTGGCCGCCAGCCCGGTCAGCGCCAGCACGATAATGACCAGCTCACCGGCCACGGGCAGATGGAGGAGGTCGATGACAAGGATCTCGGACCACAGCAGCACAAAGATGGCGATATAGATGTAGATGCCGATACGGCGGACGACGATGTCTGAGTAGAAATAGGCATAAGCGCCCGCCAGCACGAGCGCCAGTGCCAGGAGCCGAAGAGGCTGTTCGACGACCAGGGCCGGTTTGGCCGCCAGACCCCAGCTCTTGACGATGGGCTCAAAGAGCCAGCCGGCGACTTGCGTGCCCAGCACCAGCAGGAGCCCGGCGCCCAGCAGCACGTGGCCGGACCAGAAGAACGCCAGGCCGAATCCCTTCCGTGAAAACGGGCCTTCGCCTTCGGGGAAGGCGCGCTCGAGGTGTATGCCTATCAATCCTAGCACGACCAGGAGCGTGGCGGGCGGAGCGATTTCCCAGATCCTGCCGATGTTGGCATCGCCCAGCAACAGCAGCCCGGTCATCGCCACGCCACCCATGAGCACATAGACGAACATCGGATCGCGCAGCGTGACCGCGGAGGCGGCGTACAGCACGCAGCACACCAGCGCGGCCAGCCACAGATGGCCGGCGAGCGTAATCAGGTTGTGGGAATGATAAAACCACAAGTTCAACGGCATCACCAGGCAGGCCAAGAGTGTCAGCGCTCTCCCCGCCGTCTGATAGCGCGTAAAGCGAATCATGGACCAACCACCGGCCAGCACCGCAGCATTGGCAACGCCCATGATCGCGGCCAGGACGCCCGGCTTCTCGAAGACGCCGAGGGCGGCCAGCCAAATCACCAGGCCGATGACCAGCAGGAAAGCCCCAAAGATCAGCAGCCACTGGATATTGCGCGGATCGAGCAGGATCTCCCAAAGTGCGCGGCGCGGCAAGCGCGGCCGTTTCTCTTTCGCTGCCGCCGAAGCAGCCGGCGCCAAGCCGGCAAGCGCCGCTTCAGTCTCCTCTCCTTCCTCACGCGCTGGCCGCCGGTCCCTGACCCCTAGCCCCTGACCCCTGGCCCCCAATTCCTGAATCCTCGTCTCGGCAGCCGCATGGACCATCGGCGCCCGCCCCTTCTCCAGACACTTGTTCAGCGCTGCCATCCGTTCGCGTGTCAGCGTCAACAAGTTGTGCGCCTGGGCCAAGGTGAGCCGGCCGGCCTCCTCATGATTCTTGATCTCATGGCAGAGAAAGGTCATGAAGCGCAAAGAGCGCACGGCGGGCGAATCCCAGGGAGCGCCGCAGTCGGAGCAATAGGGCGGTGGGTCAGCAGCCTGGACGCCACAGCTCCAGCATTCGTGGTGCGACGGCAGAGCGCCGGCAGCCGGCATCCGCCCTTCCCGTGCCGAGCGAATCATCTCGGCTTGCTGGTCTTTGTAATGGCTCGCGATAGCCTGGGCTTGCCGAACAAAGAGCTGTCCCTCTTGGGCCCATTGCTCAAAGCGATTCTGGGCAAACTCCAGTGCCCGCATGAACTCGATGGACTCCGCCGGCCCCTGGCAGTGCGGACAATCCGCATAACCGGGCGGCAGAGCTTTATTGCAAAACGGACACTCGACGGATTGGGTCGGCGTGGACATGGCAATCTCCCAGGCAGCCATCGGCCAGGACAAGGGTAAGGGCCTGCTTTTCTGCGCGTCCGAAGTGAATGCGTGCATTAAACCCCTCCGACGCGCGATTGCAAGCTAATTCCAGGCGTACACCGGAAACAGCGCCTATCTCTTGAGGCGGAGGGAGCGGCGATTTTATAACGCGCCAAATGGTCATTGGTCATTAGTCATTGGCCTGAGAGGCCAATGACTAATGAGTCTTCGAGGATTGTTCGGGCCTGTGCTAAGAGGTAGAATCCACCTGGAGGTGGAACCATGGCAACACTAGTCGGCGAGCGCGTTCCTCCGCTAGGTCCCGGAGACAAACTGAGCCGCGCGGAGTTTCTGCGCCGCTGGGAGGCCCATCCGGAGATCAAGAACGCAGAG
>DASZFN010000430.1:0-11719 GCA_035939715.1 Gemmataceae bacterium
TTTGTCGGCTGCCACTGCGCCAGTGACACCTTCCACAGTCCCGGCGACCGCGACAAGAACCAGGACGCCGAGCACATGGATCCTTACATCGCCATGCTCGGCGGCGAGTTCATCGTGCACGGCAGCCAGCAGCAGGCGCGCATGCGCGTCGTCGATCACGAGTTCCCCGGCACGGACCGGTTGACCGATTTCGATCTCCTGGAGGAGTGGTATGCCCTGAAGAACTTTGCCCCCGATCTGCACGTGATCCTCGTGCAGCAAACGGAAGGCATGCAGCGGAAGGGCGGCGACTGGATGTACAACCGCCCCGATTTCCCCGCCACCTGGGCGCGGATGCATCACAAGGGCCGGGTCTTCTACACGTCGATGGGGCACCGCGAGGACGTCTGGGGAAGCGAGCGTTTCCAGAACCTGCTGCTGGGCGGCCTCTCCTGGGCGCTCGGCAACGTGCAGGCGGACGTTACGCCCAACCTCGACAAGGTCGCCCCGCAGGCCGGGCAGACCGCACGCGAATGGCTGAGCCTGTTCAACGGCAAGGACCTGAGCGGCTGGCGAACGTACCCGACGGACAAGGCCGAATGGGAGGTGAAAGACGGCATCCTGGTCGGCCACGGCAACCACGCCGGCCACCTCTTCACCGAGCGCGACGATTACGAAAACTTTGATTTCAAGATTGAGGCCAAGATCAGCGACAAGGGCAACAGCGGCCAGTACTTCCGCGTCAAATACGGCCCCGCCTACCCCAAAGGCTACGAGGCCCAGATCAACAGCACCCATCCCGACCCGCAAAAAACCGGCAGCCTGTGGGGTTTCGTTCCGGTGAAGGAAATGCTGGTCCAGCCGGACCAATGGTTCACCCAGGAAGTGAAGGCGCACGGCAACCACATCCAGGTCTTCGTGAACGGCAAGAAGACAGTGGACTTCAAGGATCCCAAGAACACGTACACCAGGGGCTGCCTGGCGCTACAGATGCATGATCCGACAGACGGCGTGGAGACGATGGTGCAGTTCCGGAATATTCAGGTGAAGGAGTATCCGGCAGGCAAGAGCGGGAAATGAACATCGGGAAGACGGCCTGAACCAAACCGCGCTCCTGAAGCACACTGGCCTCTCTTTTGAACGAGTGGTATTCTTCAAAGGGTGGTTCATGACGACAAGACAGTTTGGAGTCAAACTGCTCGGGAGAGAATCATGAGTGCTGCACCAGTTACTCCGGCTGGCGAAACACTTGAACAACGCGTTGAACGGTTGCTTTGCCGTTGGCGAACGGAAACGGCAGTCCTCTCCTCCAGCACGCGAATCACCGCGCATCCGGCTTATCAGGAGATCATCACGCTCGGAGAGGCGGCCTTGCCTTTTCTCTTTCGGGATATGGAGCGCACCCGGGACGGGCATCTCTCCAAGGCGCTGGCAGCCATTACCGGGAATCACCCCATTCCGCCCGAACAGCGTGGCCGGATCCGAAAGATCGCGGAGACCTGGTTGTCCTGGGCCAAGGAGCGTGGCTATCGATGGTGAACGAGATCGAAGCGATCTTTCCCAAGCTCCGGACTTCGCCATACCGTGTTACCAGTCCCCGAACCAAAGACTATAACTGTATTGCCTGGGCTGCGGGAGATGTTAGCCGCTGGTGGTGGCCGGACGATGACACGGACAACGATGCAATTCATTGGCCGCCAGGTATAGCGCTCGAAGAGACTGTGTCCGCTTTTGTAGCAGCCTTTGCCACATTGGGTTATTCGGCATGCGCGAACGAGGCTTATGAGGTAGGCCTGGAAAAGATCGCGCTCTTCGCTGACGCCACAGGCCTCCCAACACACGCCGCGCGACAGGCCCCGAACGGTCGCTGGACCTGCAAACTGGGGTTTCTTGAGGATATCGAACACGGACTGCATGATCTGGATGGCTCGATGTACGGTGCGGTGGCGCGGATTCTGGCACGAAAGGTAACAATCGATCCAGCACTACCCCTTTCGTGAGCATACGGAAGCAATCGCCGTATCAATACTGCCCGTCACGGGTTTCAAAATGCGTCGGTTTGTCGTACAGGCGGCCGCCATGCTTTAGCCAGTCCGCCGTCCAGCGCAGCACTTGATCCAGCGGCGTTGGCGGCGCGCCGAGCAAGGCGCATGCCTGACTCGGATTGCTGAGCAGCGCCGTGCCGGCCTCTGTGCCGGCAATTTGCACAGGACGGCCGAGCAGCTCGCCAAAACGCAGCGCCACCTCGCGGACGGAGAGACATTCGCGCCCGGTGAGATTGAGCACGCGCGGCGCGCTCTGCACGTGGGCGAGCGAGCGCAGGATCATGTCGTTGGCGTCGCCTTGCCAGATGCAGTTAAAGGAACCCATCGTGACATCGACCGGTTCGCCTGCGAAAACCTTGCGGGCAATATCCACGAGCACGCCGTAGCGCAGCTCGACCGCGTAGTTCAGGCGAATAAGCGCCAGCGCGGTGCCGTTCCGTTCGGAGAAGTGCTCGAAGACGCGCTCCCGCGCCACCGCGGCGTTGGCATATTCACCCAGCGGCGTCAAGCGATCGGTTTCCTGGCTGCCCGGACCCGGTGCTGGCACGAGCGGATAGACATTCCCGGTCGATAGCGCGACCAGCGCCGCACGCGGATAACGCTCGGCCACGTAGGCGGGGACCAGCGTGTTAATGGCCCAGGTTCGCGACGGATTCTGCTTGGTGCCGAACTTGCAGCCAACGAGATAGATGACGTGGCTTGCCTCGGGCAGGCGTGCGACCTCGTCTCTCTGCAGCAAGTCCAGGCGCATGGTTCGGACGCCGCGCGTCTCCAGCCAGCGCCGCGGCCCGTCGTCGGTGAACCGGCTGACGGCAAGCACGTCAAGCGGATGGCCGGCCGCTTGTGCCGCCCGGCGGGCGAGCACGGCCAGGGTCGGGCCCATTTTTCCGCCCGCGCCGAGCACGACCAGCGGACTTCTTAAGGTTTGGACGAAGGCGATAAGTTCAGGACGTGGCGTGGTGAGGTGGTCATCCAGTGCCTCCTCCGTGTCAATGGCAGTGGCTGGTGGAGTCACGACCTGGCGCGTTACCTCGAAATTGACCGGATGTGAGCGTAGGCCGCGGCAGGGATCGCCGCTTGCGGTCGAGCGTCGATCCACCGCGGCCATTTCCTTATTGGCGTCCTACTTCTTGCGACCGCCCTTGTTCTGGTTGCGGTTGGCTTGCTCCAGAGTCTTGATCTGGGCTTCGACCGCCTTGACCTGGGCTCGGTAAGCCGTCTGGACCTGTTTCACGGCAACGGTTTCCTGCTCGCGCATGGCAGTAATCATCTTGCTATCAATCTTGACGTCCGTGCGCAGCGTCGCGCGAAGCTGATCGTACTGGGCATGGATCTTATCCTTGTCCGCCTGGGTGGTTGCGAAGCCGAGGAGTTCGCTTTCCTCTTTGCCCAGCGCGCGCCGCTCCGCCACAAGCACCTCCTCGGTGCGGTGTGTTTGGCTAATGGCAGCGTGGTAGCGCGCCTTGACGGCCTTGACCACCGCGCTTTCCTGAGCCTTCAAATACTTGACTTGCTTGCGCAGCGCGTCAATCTCGGCACTGGCCGGGCCATTGGCGCGGATCAGGCCGGCCCCCGCGAAAACCACCAATAGGGCACTGGCAATCGTGCAACGCATAGATGAACTCCCCCCCTTGCAGGCTCTCTGTGTGCAGACCCGTTGGTTTCCCTAGTTAAAAGACACCACCACGGTGGGGATGAACCAGGCGAGTCGAAAAATTTTGCTGTCCCTGGGGTTCAGCCAATACTAGACGAAGCTACAACGTCACTGGATTTCAGCGAATCCGGCAGGAAATTCCGAAAAATACTATACAACGGCTCTCAGCGCCTGGCTAGATCGGGCAACAGTTTTCTCGCGTTTTTCTTGTCCTTGCCCAGGTTTTCAGTTCGCAGCAAAAGCCTTGTCAGACGCAGGGATTAGCGAGGCAATTGGACCAATAAGAGCTTGGCGCCGGTATAAACCAAGAGCCTGCCGCCGCCGGGATGCACGAGGAATTGCCGCACGCCGCCTTTGCCGGTGAGCGAGTACTCCCTTCGTTTCACGCCCGCAAGGTTGAACAAAATGAGCTGGTGGTCGAGGTTCTGGCCGTACACGTAGCCGGCCCTGGGATCGAAGGCGACCGCCTCCGGCTCCGCGCCCTGCGTCAGCGCGTACGCGGGGCGCTTGAGGTTCGTGACCGGGTAAACGTACGTGGAAAAGTCGGCGACACGAAGATGGTCAGGCAAGTCCCGGCGGTTGCCATCGCCGCTGGGTAGGCAGACATACCTGCTCTCCGGACTGAGGCAGATCTCCGCCTCGTGACATTGCAGGATGGGCTGGCTGGATTCTTCAAAGACAAGATTGCTGCCCTTCAGGGCGAAGCGGTGCAGTTGCCCGGTGCCGCTGCGCGTGAACAGGTATTTGCCGTCCCCGCTCACTACCGCGCCTGCGAAGCCGACGAAGTGTCCCGCGAAGCTGTGCGGGCTGTATTCTTTCACGGCTTGCTGCTTCTTCAAATCGACAATGAAGAGGTCCTCGTTGCTGCCATTGGCAGCCGCGATCGGCAGCGCGGGGACACTGACGACTCGTGTCACAGACGGCACAACGATGCGCCCGGTAACACGAAGATTCTTGGGCTCGATGATCCAAACTTCCTCCAGCTCCGGCACCGCAACCAGGAGGCCCAGCGCGCTCTGCGACAACCAGCTGCAGGGGTGCTTGATGTCGAGGCGTTTTTCTTCGATGAAGCCGTCCAAGGAAATCCTGCGCAGGGCTCCGGTGCCGCCGTCAAGGACAAAGAAACTCGCGCCGTCAGCGGCCCAGCATAGGCAGGGCAAAACGCCGGCTGCATCCAGTTTCAGTTCGGTCACCTTCAGATCCTCTACGGCGCGGCTGTTGCCGGCAAGGGATTCGCCGGAAACCACGCTCTGGGGCAAAGTCAGAGGAGGAGGATCGCGCCTGGGTGGGATGCGCGCTCCCTGGATCTGGCGGATAGTCGGCTGCTCGCGCGGAAACGGCGGGAAGACCGGGTTGAACCCGGGAAACTCCGGTCCGCGCACCATGGCCGGCGGTGCCGCGGCGGGGCGCAAGTCGAATTTGAGCGGCTCGGTGAAGAGACGCTCACCCTTGCCATTCACATAAGCTGCCTGCACCATCAGATCATGGTTCCGATTGTCCACGCCCTTGACGGTAAACTCGGCGCTGCCCTTGTTTTGCGCAATGACCAGAGCGGCTTCCGTGGCGCCACGCATCTCGTGCCAACGTCCGGCGTCGTCCGGCATCGGCACGCCTGGCAACTTGTCGGCGCGGAGGTAATAGAGAGTAACTTTGGTGACGCGCTTCAGCGGATCGATAAGCGCCAGCTCGGCCTTGACGTCCGCGGAGCCGTTCTCGAAACGCTTGGATTTCACCTCTGCGACCGAGACCCGGCCGTCGAGCATCCTGGACAGCTGCTGGGCCGGGATGGCCAGGCCGATGTTATTGGCCCCGCGGATGGTCGCCACGGCCACGCCCACCAGCCGGCCCTCCGTGTCGACCACTGGACCGCCGCTATTGCCGGGATTGAGGGCGCCGTCAATCTGCACGGCGGCGATCTGATCCTGGTCGTCCCGGCGAATGCTGGATACGCTGCCGCGGCCGACGGTGATCTCCGGGTTCTTGTTTTGCTTCCGGCTCGACAGGATTGCCCCAAAGGGATAGCCGAAAACGAAGACCGGCAACGTTTCTACCAGCTTGGGGCGATTGCTGATATCGATCGGCTGCGGAAACCTGCGCGCGCTTTTGACCTTGAGGACCGCGAGATCGCGCTCCGAATCGGTGGCCACGACCTCCGCGGGCAGCGAGAATTCCTGGCGCGTGCCGCTGGAGAACACCAGGCTCACGTCCGCCTTGTTCGCGCGAAAAACAACGTCGCGCGGCGGACGCATCGCAGGCGGGCGCGGCATCCGGCCATTTGGCGGCCGTGGCAGCAGCTCCGCGGGAATCTCGAACTTGACCTCGGGATTCACCACGTGATGGTTGGTGACCACGTAGGCGACATCGCCCTGGGTCAGCATGACAAATCCCGAGCCGGTGGCAGACAGCGGGCCGGCATCGACCTTGACGTACACCGTGGCGGCCTTGAGGTCTTCCAGATTTTTCGCAAGGCCGCCTTCCATGTTCTTGGGCAAATCCAGCGGCGGATCGTGCGCCGGCGGCTTATCAGCCGCTGCCTTCTCCGCCGGAACGACCTGGGGATTCACAGGCGGCACGGGCGCAGGCGCCGCAGGCGGAGCCGAGTTCACCGCGGGTTCCATGGCGTCAGCGGCGGCTGGATCTTTGTGGGCAATGAGCTCCTCCTCGCGGCGCTCGGCAGTCTTCTTCGAGCCACTGGACGCCGGCTGAAGGAGCCAAACGAGAAGCAGTCCGCCCAGCAGCAGAACGGCAGCGCCAACGAACGCGCCGATCAGCAGGCCGCTGGACCGGGGCGGAAATTCCGCTTCGCGCGGGGATTGCTGTCGCAGGCCCGGCGGCGGCTGGTCGTCAAGACGCTTCTGTTGAGGGAGAGGAGGCGGCTTGAGCGGATCCTTTGCCTGCCACGCTTCACTGGGCGTCCGCCCCGTTTTGCCGGCTAGCGTTGGAACCGCAAAAACTTGCTGGCATTGTTTGCAACGGACTTTTTCACCGGCGACTTCATTGGCCAGCCGATAATCCTTGCCGCAATGAGGACAAACGGTTTCGATCGCCATCAGAGCTTTTCCACAATCAGATTGCCATAGGCGGCATGCGCATGCGGAACTCGAGTTCTCCATGGAGGAGTACATCGCCGGACGTCCACAACGTGCGGTGGTGGATGGGCACTTCAAGGCGCGCCATTCAGATCTGCCTCGTACGAATGACTGGCTGATCATCGCTGACTGGTTGCTTGGCTAGCCGGTCGATCTCATCGAGACCAACAACCAGCACCTCCACGCCCTGGGGTGTCTCCCGATAACTGACCCACTCGTAGCGGTAGTAGGCATCCAGCGTTCCTTCGTTCAGCATCCGCCGTTTGGTCTCTTCGGTTAGCTGAATCCCGTGCTGCCGCAGAATGCGAGCCGCCTCTGTCGCGACGAACTCGGTCACGGGAGCGGGCACTGACAACAATCCCCGAGGTTTGGCGCGGGAGGATGGACCACCCGGTTCCAGGTACCGATGGTGACTGCCCAGGCCCAGGGCCACGGTTTCCAAGCCATTGCCATTGCTGGCGGCCGGAGGCGGTGCTGCCTGGTTTTGAAGATCTGCCATAGCGGCTCTCCCAAGTTCGTTCAGCATAACGAACCCATTCGGGCAGAGCAACGGGGGCAAACAGAAATGGGTCGGGAGCGAGCGCTGGGGGCTGTCCCGTGGAAAACACCTGGACCACATCGGCTTCGTTCGGTTGTCTACAAAGTCTTCAGATACTCAATCACCGCCATGCGCTCCTCTTCCGTAAGTTCATCGCCGAAGGTATGTCCGCCATTGCTCTGTCCCGGTCGCGTCGTGTCGTAAATCTTGCGCCGTTCGTAGCCGGGGGCCTTGGCATCGGCCCCCTTGTTCAAGACGGTAATCTTCCAGCCAAGCTTGACGGTGTCGTAGTCCTCCTTGCCGGTGCGATAAGAGCGCGTGAAAAACCTGGGTCGAGCTTTCGAGTTCAGGACATGGTAAACGGTGGGCGCAGAGCTATTGTGCAGGTAGGGAGCCGTCGCCCAGATGCCGTCGAGAGGCGGCGCCTGGTAACCCTTTTGATGCGTTGCCTGGATCGGTTTGCCGTCCTCGCCGATCTCCCGGGCCAGCCAGCTCTGGTTGAAGATCTCGACGAACTGCGGCGTCACCGACTCCTGCAAGACCGGATCGGTGCCGATTTCTTCGAGCGGCACAATCTTGTTGGGGTAGTGGCCTTCCGGGCCGTAGGAGCCGTGACAGCGGGCACAGTTCTCCTTGAACACGCCCTTGCCGTGTGCCGCCAACGCGGCGTCGATGGAGAACGGGTACTTCGGCGCCTCAATGCTGAGCAGAAAGGCGCTGATATCGGCAAAAGCCTGCTCCTGCTTCTTGATGTAGTCGCCGCTGTTGAGCGGCGTGAACAGATTGACCATGTCGACGCGCGTGGAGCGGGCGCTGATCAGGCCGCTCCAATCGCGGGTTTTCTTCTTCTTGAGCAGCCACCAGGCCGGCGGATCGCTGCACACATTGCGCGAGAACGGCAAGGGCCGCGGCTTCTGGACATTCAGCTCGGCGTCGCGAAACTGGGTCAAATAGACCGATGGATTCACCGCGTCGATGGTGCCGCGCACGTAGCTGAACTGGAAGGGCAGATTCCACGGATAACCGTCCGCGGCGGTCAAGTCTTCGAAAAAGCTTTGCAAGTCGAGCGTCGAATTCGGCGCGCCGATGATGGTCTGTCCGGCGACGCTGCCGGCGTGGCACAGCAGGCAATTGTTGATGATGCCCTTTCCCAGGGGGAAACGGGGCGCTTCCAGCAATCCCAGGGGCCGGCCGCCGTTGTCGAACGGCGCCGTCTGCAAGCCATAGCGCTCCCGAAGCGCTTGCGGGTAGTACTCCGGCCTGGACGACAAGCCCCACACTTTCCACAGTTCGTCGAGACTCTTGAGCGTCCAGACGCTGGGCGTGAGCGCCTTGTGGAACATGATGTCCCGGCCGCGCTCGGCACTGCTTTTTTCCGCAGGGGAGGCGTTCGCGGCGAGAAGCAAACAACCAGCGGTGACGCCGAACAAGGTTTGGAAAAAGTGCCGCGCTTGCATGGCGATTCTCCTCAAAGTGCCACAGTTTATTTAGCCGGCGCCACCAACTCGTCAACCTTCCACACCGCTTCCTCCGTGACCAGGGACAGCTTGATCGGCAGCGACTCCTTGGCGGCCTGGATAATCGCGGCAAAGCTGGCCTTGCCCCCCGTCCAGGTCGCAAGGAGCTCGTATTCCTTCATCTGCCGGGTGGGCTGGGACTTGAGCACGGGGTATTTGTCAATCAGGGCTCGGAATTGTTCGAGCGTGTGCTCCTTGTGGTAGCGAGCCGATGTCCGCGCATAAGCGCTTTCCATGCGGTCATTGCCGATGTCGTCCAGGAAGCCGTGGGCAGTGGCCAGCATGTCGGTGGCGCTATTAGCGATCAGGCCGCCGCTCCAGTAGTAGCCGAAGAAGGCCGCACAGAAAATCAGGAAGCACAGAAACGCGAGCAAGCGCATGACCATGATGCTCTCGAGCCTTCTCTAGACGAGGTGCGGGCCGGCTGTGCGCTGATTTGGCCCGCGCGCCCATTATAGTCCGGGCCCTTTGAAAAAGGGGATAAGACCTTGTGAATTGTCGTGGCTCTTTCAATGGAGTTGAAACATGCGGCGGATTTGGCTTGAGAGATGCCGTTCGTGCGTATAGAGTAGCGGGACCGCGGCATTTTGCTTTTTTCCTCTAGCTCCGAGCCAAGCACAATGAGAATCACCTGCCCTCACTGCGACGCCGTCCTGAAAAGCAATACCGACTTACCGGCCGGCAAGGCAATCCATTGCCCCAAGTGCGAAGCCACCTTCACGGTGCCCGCACCGCGCAGGGCGAGCGCGATCGACGATGACGACGATTATGATGCACCGCCGCCGCGCCGAAAGCAGAGCAGCTCGGGCGTGGCCAAGATTGTCGTCCCCATCGTGGCGCTGTGCCTCGTGGTCTTCGGGGCTATTGGGTTCGGCGCCTACTACGTCTACCACAAATACCTGCGCGACGATGACAAGGACGTCGTTGGTGTGAATACAAAGGTGGTCGGCCAAAAGGGCGGCATGGCTGCGGTGGGCAATCAGCCGCCGCGCAAACAGTTGGGGCCCGGGCCCGTGCGCGGCAAGGAAGCGCCGGAAATCGAAGGAGAGGACATCGACGGCAAACGCTTCAAGCTGAGCGACTATCGCGGCAAGGTGGTCGTGCTCGACTTCTGGGGGAATTGGTGAAGGCCCTGCCGGGACATGTACCCGTACGAGCGGTCGCTCGTGCAACGCATGCAAGGCAAGCCGTTTGCGCTTCTTGGTGTCAATTCCGATAAAGACCGTAACGAACTCAAGAAGGTCCTCGCGCAAGAGAAGATCACCTGGCGTTCCTGGTTCAATGGCGACACGGCTGGCGGAATCCCTGAAGCCTGGGGCATCCAATCATGGCCGTCCATTTTCGTGATCGATCACAAGGGCGTGATTCGCTATCGGGATATTGAGGGCGACACCCTGGACAACGCCATCGCCGTGTTGCTCAAGGAAATGGATGAGCAAAAATAAGCCAATCGGACTCGCTGACCGGCGACCCCGTGATCCTTGGCAAAGTGGTTTCCTGGACCCCTAAAAGTTCAGATTCTGTTCGCGTTTTTCTTCGGAGCCCGTAAGCGGCTACAAGTGTTGCTTCTGGCAAGAGCAATCTGCCGGCTCAGCCCGGATTTTTCGGAAATTCTCCAAGACCGCCATAGACCGTCAAGTCAATTGGCGGACGGATTAATGAGAATCCTCTCATCTGCCAAACGCCTCTTCCGGGAAAAAACGGGGGCATTCTAGGACGGGATTTCAAGGGGCGGCAGCCCCTTGCATGGCAAGCCTCTAATGAGTTCATAAGCTTAGTGCTAGCAAGGTCTTGCGACACAAGACATGTTTGCCACACGTGGCCACGAACTTGGCAAACTTATATTTCCGAACTAATTGCCGCCCCCGATGCACGGGTGAACCACGCGGGCCGGTACCTGCGTCTCATATTTCTGCCCATATTTGCCTATTCTGGACAGCATTATGTCGCGGTTTCTCCGAGCAAATATCCGTGCCATGGCCGGCTACACGCCCGGTGAGCAGCCGCGCGGCGGGGAGTTCATCAAGCTCAACACCAATGAGAATCCCTATCCGCCGTCGCCGCGCGTCTTCGAGGCGATACGCCAGGCGCTGACCGGCGACCGGCTGCGCAAGTATCCCGATCCCATCGGAACGGCATTCCGGCAAACCGCCGGACGCGTCCTGGGAGTGGACCCCGAAGCCATTCTGCCCGGCAACGGCTCGGACGACCTCCTGACCATAGTCACCCGTGCCTTCGTGCCCGAAGGCGGCCTCGTGGTTTCGCCTACGCCCAGCTACATCCTGTACCGTTCGCTGGCCGAGATTCAGGGCGCCCGCTACCAGGCGGTGCCTTACACGGAGGACTGGCAACCGCCCGATCCCTGGCCCGTAGGCGATGCGCATCTCACCTTTCTCGCCAACCCCAACTCACCATCGGGCACGATGGTTGGCGGCCCGGCGCTGCAACGCTGGGTCGATAGTCTTACCGGCCCAGTGGTTCTGGATGAGGCCTATGTCGATTTCGCCGACGGTCATGGTCTGGAGCTGGTGCAGCGCGGCAACGTGATCGTCACGCGCTCCTTGAGCAAGTCGTATGCGCTGGCCGGCACGCGCTTCGGGTTCGCTGTCGCCGATCCTGGGCTGATTCGGGAACTCATCAAGGTCAAGGACTCTTACAACTGTGACACCCTGAGTCTGGCGGCTGCCACGGCGGCCTTGGAAGACCAGGGCTATCTGCAATCCACCCGCGCCAAGATCCTGGCCACGCGAACTCGTCTGATCCGGGAACTGGCCGGCCTGGGTTTTGAAGTCTGTCCCAGCCAGGCGAACTTCGTCTGGGGCCGCCGCCACGACTGCCCCGTCAAACCGATTTACGAGGAGCTAAAACGCCGGATGATCCTGGTGCGATATATGGCT
>DASZFN010000431.1:0-9078 GCA_035939715.1 Gemmataceae bacterium
TTTAGTTGGCAGCAGCTCGTAGACCGCATCCGCGCGGGGGATATGCTTCTCGGGCCGATGATTGGCAGCATCCTGGCCGGGTTGACAATCCTGGGATCGGCGACCTGGGCGCTCTGGCGGTTGGCTTGCGTACGCTTTAGCCGGGAACTGGAGCGGAAGCGCGGATGACCTTAGCCCACCTTTGGTTGTTCCGGTGGTCTGACCGCGCAAAGCGGGACTAAAATGTTTGGCGAGGCAGGTGCTCCGCCTATGAAGAAGCGTCGGATTTTCTGGTTTGGCATTTGTCCATGCCTGGCCATTGCGCTTGCTCTGGCGACTCCGCTCTGCCGTTGGAGCTTGATCGGCTTCTTTCATGGCGAAAGTTTCTACGCAGGTTTTCCTACCAGTCGCTGGCGGCAATCGATTCAGGAATGGCGCGTCTCGCGACCATCGTCCGATCGATTTTCCTATCTACCGGCCAGAGTGAGGACCCTTCTGAAGCTGCATGATTCCCAGCCGCTGGCGCCGCTCTATGCAAGAGGCGCGAACTCGGGCCGCTCTCCGGAGGCGGATCCGGCAGCCCTTCCGGTCCTGATCGAGCTCCTGCAGGATCCCGATGGGAACGTCCGTTGTTACGCCCTGGACACACTTCGAGAGCTAGGCAGTAACGCCAGCCGGGCGGTGCCGGCCGTGGTCACGACCTTGAAAGAAGATGCGGATGCGACCGTGAGAAGACGCGCCGCGTGGACCCTGGGCATCATAGCGTGTACTGACACGGCCCGTGCTCGGCCTGCTCTTGTCGATGCTTTGCAAGCCGAGGACCAAATGCTTCGCGCCCATGCAAATTGGGCGTTAAGAAAGTTTAACCGCCTTGACGGGGAGGCGACAAAATGACCACGCATCAATCGCACGGCCTCAGAATTATTCGGAGTTTCCAGAGTGTTGCCTGCCTGTGCGCAGTTTTTATCATGGGAGCACAAGCCTTGGCGGCCGAGCCGGAGTGGCGGGTGGGACTGGCCCGCGTGAAAATAACGCCGGCGCAGCCGATCTTTCTGGCCGGCTACGCGAGCCGCAATAAGCCTTTTGAGCGCGTCGAGACTGACCTCTTCGTCAAGGCCCTGGCTCTCGAAGACCGGGACGGTAAGCAGGCCATCCTCGTGACCAGCGACTTGATCGGTCTGCCGGCAGGGGTCGCCGAGCCAATTTGCGAGCGGCTGCACAAGCAAGTCGGCCTGGCCCGCGCCCAAATTCTTTTGAATTCTTCGCACATCCACACCGGACCTGAGCTCAGTCTTTCCGACACGCCGTCCGATGGACGCTCGCCTGGAGATGCCCAGCGGACGGTGCACTATACGAAGCAGCTCCAGGACAAGATCGTGGAAGTAGCGGTCCAGGCCCTGGCTCATCTGGAGCCGGCCAAGCTTGCCTGGGGAAATGGTGTCGTCAACTTTGTCATGAACCGCAGGGAATTTACGCCGCGCGGCGTGATTCTGGGTGTCAACGCGCGCGGCACCGCCGATCGCAGCGTGCCGGTCCTGCGTGTCGATACGCCGGACGGCAAGCTGCGTGCGGTGCTCTTCGGCACGGCGTGCCACAACACGACGCTGACGGACAAGGATTACATGGTCTGCGGCGATTACGCGGGCTATGCGCAGGCCTATGTTGAGAAGGAGCACGGCTCAGCGGAAGCGCTCTTCATGATCGGCTGCGCGGGCGACGCCAATCCGTATCCGCGCGGCTCGCTGGAGCTGGCGCGCGGCCACGGCGAGATGCTTGGCAAGGAGGTCTGCCGCGTTTTGCAGACGCGCTTGCAACCCGCGCACGGACCGCTGCAAGTCGCCTTCGACCGCGTCGATTTACCGCTGCAAGCTCCGCCCTCCCACGCGGAGCTGGAGAAATTGGCCGCCAAGAACCAGGGAATCCCCACCTGGGTGGCCAAGCAGATGCTGGCACGGCTGGAGCGCGGCGAGAAGCTACCGACCCACTATGCCTGCCCCCTGGCCGTCTGGCAGTTTGGCGCCGACCTGACGCTGGTCGGATTATCCGGCGAAGTAGTCGTGGATTACGTGGGATTGCTGGAAAAGGCCCTGGGGCCCAATCGCCTCTGGCTTGCCGCTTATTGCAACGACGTCTTCGGCTATCTGCCGTCGGCGCGCGTGCTGCGCGAGGGTGGCTACGAGACGCGCGGACTGTACTCGGGTGGCATCGGCTATTTCGATCCCGCTGCGGAAGGAATGCTGGTCGCCAAGGTGACAGAGCTGGCCAAGAAAGCCGGCCGGCGCCTCCCCGGCGAGTGAGATCTCGGAATCCGCAGCACTCGACAGGTTTCTTACGCGGAGTTCGCTATGGGGCATGTCGTTCTTCTGGGCGACTCGATCTTCGATAACGCTCGCTACGTTCCGGACCGTCCGGCGGTGATCGACCAGTTACGGCAAGCCCTGCCGCGCGGGTGGCGCGCTACTCTTTTGGCTGTGGACGGTCACATCACCCAGGATGTTGCCAATCAACTCAAGGATCTGCCGGCGGACGCGACTCATCTGGTCGTCAGCGCCGGTGGCAACGACGCGCTGGGCGAAAGCGGTATCATGAGCGAGACGGTTTGCACGGTGGGAGAGGCATTCGGCCTCTTCAACCAGGTGCGTGGGCGTTTTCGGGATTCGTACCGCGCCATGCTGCAGAGCCTTTGCGCACTCGGCAAGCCCGCGGCAGTGTGCACGGTTTATGATGCCATACCTGGGCTCGGTCCGGCAGAGCAAGCCGCCCTGGCCTGCTTCAATGAGGTAATTCTGCGCGAGGCGTTTTCCGCTGCACTGCCCCTAATCGACTTGCGCTTGCTATGCGGCAGGCAATCGGACTACTCGCATGTTTCTTCTATCGAGCCATCCGTGGCGGGTGGAGCAAAGATCGCGCGCGTGATTGCCGAAATTGCAACGACACACGATTTCGACCGTCGCCGGAGTATGATTTATGCCTAAGTGACGGCACCGTTCGGCGAAGAAAGTGGGAAGGGGCCTGCCAGGCGAGTGAACCGTTTTTGGATGACGTCCAATGTCTATTTCCCTGCCCTGCACGTGCGGCAAGGTGCTCAAAGCCAAAGAGGAGATGGCCGGCAAGCGCGCCAAGTGTCCGGCTTGCGGCGCCGTGCTGCGCGTCCCCGGCGCGCCGGAGGAAGACAAACCCGGCTATGCCGTGGCGCCCGCCGCCCCGCGGCCAGCGGTCCAATCCCTACATCGGGACGAAGAGGAAGAAGAGCCGGAACTGCCGCCGAAACGGCGAAGAGTCCTGAGCGAAAGAGAACTCAAAGCCAGATATCCCGGCTACGCGAAAGCGCAACCCACCTCGCTACGGCAGCAGTTGCACTGGCTGCTCGTGCTGGCCCTGGTTCCACTGGCTATTTCGCTGCTGCGGCACACCGACGAAGAAACCGACGTAAAAACGCGGCTCCGGCGCACCATTGAACATGCTCCCGAAGAAGTGCAGGACAAGATCGACCATATGCTGGCGTCAGAACACACCGACGAGGACAAGCTCTTTGCCCTGCTGCCGAATGGCCGGTTGGAAGGCGCCCATCTGCCGCGCAGCAGCCGGCTGCACTGGGCCTATGCAGGCCTGGCGGCTTGCCTGTTCCTTGGTTTCCTGATGCTGATTTCGACACAGGAAGAAGCCAACTCCTATCATCTTCTGTTCATCGGCCTGTTCACAGCCACGATCGGCATTGCGGTTCTCTTCGTCATCCAATGGATCGCCCTGGTCACGGAGCCGCTCGGCCCGCCGCGCGGCGGCGGCATCGGCATGCTGATCCTCGCCATCATCAAGTTCATCGGCTTCTCGTATCGTTCGGCGCTGGATCCAAACAGCAACTTTTTCCTTAGCTTCCTGGGGTTCACCTGCGGCGTCGGTTTATGCGAAGAGCTGGTCAAGGCGTTGCCCTTGCTCGTGCACTTTCGCACACGGGCTACTCTGGGTTGGCGGGGCGCCCTGCTTTGGGGACTGGCATGCGGGGCGGGCTTCGGCATTTCTGAAGGCGTTTCCTATTCGGGCGGGCTCTACAACGGCATAGCGCCGGCCAGTACTTACGTTGTCCGTTTTCTGTCCTGCGTGGCCTTGCACGCTGTCTGGAGCGGCTCGGCCGGCATCACCATCTGCATGCGCCAGGAATACATCCAGAAAGAGATGCCCTGGTACGAGTTCTCCGTGCCGGCCATCCGCTACGTGGGCGTCGTGATGATTCTGCACGGACTGTACGACACCTTCTTGAAGAAGGACATGCACGCCTGGGCGCTGCTGATCGCCCTGGCAAGTTTCGGCTGGCTGGCGTTTCAATGCTGGAGCGCGGCGCAAGAGCCACAGACTCGGAAAGCGTCCGTACGTTCGGCGCCGGCCTGAACTAAATCAGCGTGTGCGATTTGCAGTAAGGACTCCGCCGGGCTTGTCCCGGTGGATCGATGACTGATGGCCAGTAACTGATTGCATACATCCCGATGGCCGCCACCGGGCTTGTCCCGGTGGAGCCACGACTGATGGCCCGGCGCTTTCACGAGGTGCTCAAGGCCATCTCCTTGCTTTCTTGCGGCTGCTTGGCCGGATGGCCCCAGAAAGCCTGGAGCAGCAGCAAGCAGGCGCCGCAAACAAGACAGCAGTCGGCGACGTTGAAGACCGGCCACTCGAACCAATGGAAATAGAGGAAATCGCGCACGCCGTCAAAAATGAGGCGGTCGTACAGATTCCCCAGTGTGCCGGCGAGGATAAGTCCCAGGGCGCCGCACAGGGCCGGATCCCGCGCGGTGGAAGGCCTGGTGCTCCAGAAGATAATTGCCAGTGCCGCGGCGACGCTCACAACCGCGAAGATACTGTTGGCGTACTTCTTGTACTCGCCGCCCAGTCCAAAGAGCGCGCCCTGGTTGACTTTCGGCAACCTTGCCCCGCCCCAGGTGCGCAATCTGGCGAGCAGGGTCTCGGGCGGTTCCTGGTCCCTGGTAAATTGGCCAAACAGCTTGAAGACGCCGGGCACAATGACGTACTCGGCGCCTTGCGGTTTTCCCTCAGGGTCGACTACCGGGCGCCACTGCGAACCCGCCTGCGCCGCATCGTCGCCGTCTTCCTCGCCGCGCTGCACGACGACTTCGTGAGCGCGTTGGAAAACGAGATATTTGCTGACCTGATCAACACTGGCGCCCAGCAACACCAACGTCCACAGCAACCACCGATAGGATCGTTCAGGCATGACCTTTTAGGCTCTGGTTTCCAGCTTCCGTGCACAATCGACGCAATGACGCGCATAGGGGACGGCTTGCAGCCGCGCCTTGGGGATGGCGCCCTGACATTCCTCGCACTGGCCGAAGCTGCCTTGCTTGATGCGCTCGAGGGCGGCGCCGATTTCACCGAGCAATTGTTCCTCGTTTTGCATCAGGCTCAGGGTAAATTCCTGCTCGAAGTTATCCGTGCCCAGGTCGGCCATGTGAATCGGCATGTTCGACAAATTACCGCTGGCGCCGCTGCCCGTCCTGCGCAGCGCCTCGTCCGCCAGGTGCGAGACATCGCCGTTGTGGCGATCGCGCAGCGCGGTGAGTTGTTGCTGAAACGCCTGTAAATCGGTTTTGGTCATCGTTTTCCCCGGTCAGGGTCACACTCGGAAGTCACGTCTCCACGTTCCGGAGTGTTCACGATATCCGACCGCCAGGGGAGCGTCAAGCGCTCAGGAAACAACCCGCGCCAGGGGTGGCAAGGGTATAGCAGAGATCAAGCGGACGGGACAAGGGCATGTGAGAAATGGTCAGTAGCCAGTAGTCAGTAGTCAAAGACAGTGCCAGGCCATTAGGCAATCTGGAGGAACGTGAGGCGATTTCCGCCGGAAAGGAAGACATCCGTGGTGGCGCGAGAAGCTATGACACGTGAGAAGGATGGTAAAGATAGTCGGTTTTGCCTGATTTGCTAAGGACTACGGACTATTGGCTACTGGCTACTGGCTACTCCGTCTTGACGGAAAGTCGCGGCGCGGGAATAGTCGCTAGGTTCCTCTGAATTTTGGCTGAACCGATTGCCTTTCTTGCGCAGGGATGCCTTCAGTGCCCTGCACGGATGGGAACCGTCATCGAGACGCCACCAGAGTCTGTCCGAAAAGGGGACAGGACCCCGCGAAGCGCGAAAGAATCCTGATTCCCTGCCATGAGCTCGGAACCTGTCCCCTTTTCGGACAGGCTCGCGGGCGACATGAACTGGAAGCGAGGGCCGCCCCGTGCGCGCGGTAGCCTACATGTGTGCGATGGCCGGCTGTCTGGGGCTGGCCGGCTGCAGTCTGTTCGGCAAAAAAGCTCCCGCCACGGCCAACCCGCCGAACCCGCCGCTGGCCGGCAATGCCTGGCCCACGCCGCCGGCAAGCCCGGCAGGCGGCGTCGCCGATCAGACGGTTTCGCGCGGCAGCGGCATCCTCGCCGGCCGCGTCATCGACAGTTACGATCGCAGGCCGCCGCCCACCTTCATCCAGGTCGTCTCCGCCCAGGAGGCGAGTGGCGGCAACGGCGCTCCCGTGGAAGTTGCCGCCGACGAGCAGGGCTTTTTCACCATCCACGGACTTCAGCCCGGAAGGCATTACGAGTTGATCGCGCGGACGCGCGACGGCGCCCCGCGGCTAGCCGGCCGGGTCTGGGCGACGCCGCCCAACCCGCGTCTGCTCATCTACATGAGCGGCGACTTCGCCACGCAGAATACGCCGGCCGCACCGGGCGCGCCGGTTGTCCCGGGCCAGAAACCCAGTCCCACCAACTCCGTGCCGGGCGCCGATTCTGCCAACGGCCCCGCGGACGGCGGCCAACGCGGCAGTTTCAACCCGGAGCAAAATGCGGATCCCGCGTCTGCGCCTCGGCCGAGTGGCGGCCAGCGCGGCGTGGATATCCTGCCGCCCGTGCGCCTGGGGGATGGACCGGCGAATTCCGGACCGCCCTCTTTCGGAGCACCGGCAGGCGCAGCGCAGCCTCAAGCGGAGATCCGACCGCAGGACATCGTTGGCTTGCCCAACGCCTATGCCCAGGGCGGCATCCCCGCCAACATCCCGCCACAAGGCACCGTCCCGGTGCGCGTGCCGCCGCCTTCCTATGCCCTCACGGCGCCGATCGTACCGACACAGGTGCCATCCTGCGTGCTCACCGGCCGGCAGCTTGACAATTTCGCGCTCTACGACATCAACGGCAACACCTGGGAGTATCGCAACCATCGCGGCCGCTTCGTGCTCCTCGATTTCTGGGGAACCTGGTGCACGTACTGCGTGGCCGGCATCCCGCACCTGAAGGTCTTGCAAGACACCTACGGCCCGTGGGGGCTGGAAGTCGTCGGCATCGCTTACGAGCGCGGCGGCACTTTCCAGGAGCAAGTGCGCGCGGTACAGGGCGTGCGCGATCGTAAGAAAATCAATTATCAACTCCTTCTCGGCGGCGAAAGTGCCCGGGGCGCTTGTCCGGTCCGAACGCAGTTCGGCATTGATGCGTTTCCTACCCTCGTCTTGCTGGATGCCAACAACCGCATCATTTGGCGGGAACGCGGCCTGCTCGATCAAGTCAAGCTGCACGATCTGAAGATCGTGATCGAAAGCCAACTGCGACTCAACCAATAGCCCGCAATCGCTAGACGTCCCTGGCCCGTACTCCCCACTTCCTTTCCAAACCAGCCTTCATACGATTAAATTTACTCATCCGGCATAGAGGAGACAGGAGACCACGCATGCCGCACCGCACGCCGCTCTACGATTGGCACGTGGCTCACGGCGCGCGCATGGTCGATTTCGCCGGCTGGGATATGCCGGTGCAATACAGCGGGATTGTCGAGGAGCATCAAGCCGTTCGCACGGCGGCCGGCATCTTTGACATTAGCCACATGGGCAGGATCTGGCTTCCCGGTCCGAACGCCCTGCCGCTGGTGCAAAAGATCTACACCAACAACGCGGCCGCCCTTAAGGAAGGCCAGGTCCGTTACGGTTTGATCTGCAACGAACAGGGCGGCATCCTGGACGATGTGCTCGTGTATGGCTGGAAAGACGGCATGGGGATAGTCGTCAACGCTTCCAATCGGGAGAAGATCGTGCGCTGGATTGGCAAGCACCAGGGAGCGCAGCCGGCGCCGCTCATGGACACGACTCATGACTCGTGCATGATCGCGGTGCAGGGGCCCGATGCGGTAGCTTGTTGCCAGGGATTAACCGCGGCGGCGATCGACACCCTGCCCTACTATTTCGCGACTCATACCATTTACCGTGGCAAGAACTGCACGGTGAGCCGGACGGGATACACCGGAGAAGACGGCTATGAATTCATCGTCAGCGCCGACCAGGGCGTGCAACTCTGGGAAGAGTTGGCCGGCCGCGGCGCGCGAGCGTGCGGCCTGGGTGCGCGCGACACGCTGCGCCTGGAAGCCGCCATGCCGCTGTATGGCCATGAACTCAATGAAGACATTGACCCCTTCCAGGCCGGGCTTGCCTGGGCGGTGAAAATGAACAAGGGGGATTTCATCGGCCGCGAAGCGTTGGCCCAGCGCAAGGAAGATCCTACGCGACCCATCCGCGTCGGCGTGGAACTGGAGGGCAAGCGCATCGCCCGCGAAGGCGCTGCCGTGCTGCGCGAGGGCAAGCCGATCGGCCACGTGACCAGCGGCACCTTCGCACCGACAGTAGGCAAAGCCATCGCCATGGCCTATGTCCCCCCGCAAAGTGCAACTGCGGGAACTGCCCTGGAGGTAGACATTCGCGGCAAACCGGCCCCGGCGCATGTCGTGACGCTGCCGTTTTATCAGAGAAAGAATCGTTAGTCGGTAAACTCGCTGCGGCCTGAGGACGAATGACCTAGGACTAATGACTGATCGGAGCATTCATGGATCCCAAGAAACTTCGCTACGCCAAGACCCACGAGTGGGCCAGCCTCGAAGGCGATTTGTGCACGGTCGGCATTTCGCAGTTTGCGGTCGATCAGCTCACCGACATCGTGTACATCGAACTCCCCGAGGTCGGCGATCACACCTTTGTCGGCGACGCCTTCGGGGAAATTGAGTCAGTCAAGGCGGTCAGCGATTTGTACGCTCCGGTCAATGGCGAGGTCGTGGAAATCAACGAGAAGC
>DASZFN010000432.1:0-1666 GCA_035939715.1 Gemmataceae bacterium
TTTCAGCCGCTTTTGCATCGGCAAGTAGGCGTGATATCGCTTCAATCTTCCGCTCGTCCGGAAATCCGGCATTGCGTCAGAAACGTGACAATCATGTCGAAAGCTGCTACCGCGGCGGCAAGGGGCTAAAGGTTACGTCGGATCAGCTCGCAGACAATCACCAGGCTCAGGCAGAGGGCACAACCGATCACAGCACGAATCGCAAAGGCAACTGGTCGTCGGTTCAAGCTCGAGCCGGCAACCACGATAGCCAACCAGAAGAGAAACAGACGCCAAACGTTATTCGGCGGCTGGGCCATCCATCTCCAGATCTCAACCACGGCGACGATGGCCGGCACGAAGACAAGCAGCCGCACAACGCTGAATTGCGGCTCTCCAAGCCACTGATAGAAGGCTTTGCCAGATTGCTCTCTCCACGAGGCCATTCCCCAATTTTAGCATCGGCGGGTTGGCTTATGGCGAGATCCTGATGTTGTCGCGTCTTGGAAGCGAGCTCGATGTGTCACCAGCCCTCAGCTTGCTATGATGTGGGCCAACCCTTATGCCCGACGCACCCGAATCATCTCCTTCGCCCGCCAGACGTTTACCTCGCAACGTCTGGCTGCTTGGCTGGACGAGTTTGCTCAACGACACGGCCAGCGAAATGGCGGCGCCGCTCCTGCCTTACTTTTTGATTGTGGCGCTGAAGGGGAGCGCAGCCGACCTGGGACTCATCGAAGGGTGCGCCGATAGCGCGGCCAGCATTCTCAAACTTTTCTCCGGCGGCTGGTCGGACCGAGCCGGCCGCCGCAAAGGTTTTGTGGTCTTCGGTTATTCACTGCCGGCATTGGTTCGCCCATTGCTGCGCTGGGCCGTGACGCCTTGGCATGTGTTGGCCATCCGTCTGGGCGACCGCATCGGCAAGGGAGTCCGCGCCGCTCCGCGCGACGCGCTCATCGCCGATTCGACCGATGCACGGATGCGTGGCCGTGCCTTCGGCCTGCACCGGGCCATGGACCATCTGGGTGCCGCGCTGGGCCCGCTGATCGCCGCCGCCTTCCTCTGGGCCTATCCGGAGAGGTCGGCCGAAAACTTGCGCACGCTGTTCTTCTTCGCCCTCATTCCGGGCGTGCTGGTCGTGGTTTTGACGATCGTGGGACTGAAGGAGGAAGAGCCACGCGCCCAGGCTGGCAAGCGGCTCGACTTCAGTTTACATCATTACTCGCGTGACTTTCGCGTTTATCTCGCGGCCTTGCTCGTATTCACCTTGGGCAACTCCAGCGACCTGTTTCTCTTGGAGCGTGCCCGCAAGCTCGGCGTGGCCGAGCCCCTCTTGCCGATCCTGTGGCTTGTCTTTCATCTGGCCAAAAGCGCGGGCCACATCTTGGGCGGACATTCCGTCGATCGGATCGGCGCGAAACCGCTGCTCGTTGTCGGCTGGCTCTGGTACGCGGCCATCTATTTCGGTTTCGCTCTGGCGAGCACGCAGTGGCACATCTGGGCGCTCTTTACCCTGTACGCCGTTTACTACGCCCTGACGGAGCCGAGCGAAAAGACGCTCGTCGTGCAGTTGGCTGGCAACCAGCGCACAGGATTGGCCTACGGTTGGTATAACTTGCTGATGGGCATCGCGGCGTTGCCGGCGAGCTATGTCTTCGGCCTGCTCTACGACCGGGCCGGGCCGCTG
>DASZFN010000433.1:0-14376 GCA_035939715.1 Gemmataceae bacterium
TGCGAGCCCGTGGCGTATTTCTTCATGCCCGCGCATGCCAGAGCCGTCGCCATGACATAAGACTCTTCCAACGGCGGCCTGCTCACCTGGCCTTCCCAGTGGCCGTCCGGCTTTTGCGTCTTGAGCAAATAGGTAACCATCGCCTCGGTGGTCGCATTGGCCTTCCAGTCCGTCAACGACAACGCCCACAGGCCGTAGCCCACATTCATGGCGCGGCCGCCGATGCCGCGCCCCTGTTTCATGCTCCCGATCTGTGCCTCGAACCACTTGTGGGTGAACTGCGCCTGCGTCTCGAGCACCTTGTCATCGACGGCAAGCCGATGCGCGCGGGCCGTGGTCATGGCCAGCATGGGCAGCGTCTGGTGATGGCATGAGAAGCAATCGCGATGCTTGGGATAATTCGAAGCCGCTTTCTGCAGGAGGGGCAGTGCCCGGGTCACGGCTGCCGCGGCATCTTTGGACAAGACTGGTTCGGAAGCCGCCTGTGCAACCAACCGCTGTCCCGGCGACAAGGCGATGGCAAGCATGACCCAAGTCAGGAGATTGCGCCCGGTCGATGCACAGGATTTCATCGGCTATCGTCCAGACTCAGTTAGCAAAGCATCAAGGCGGATCGCCAACTCGGCAGGCAGACCTTGCAAAAAACCACGGTCCAGCAGCCCCACGTCAATCATATCGCGGAGATGGACACGGTCCTGGTCTCGATTGGCCATCAGTTTCATGGCGACCAGGCCGGACAGCGAGACCACTTGTTTTCCTGCTTCCAGAGTGAGCCGATCGTCGATGGCCGGGGATGGCAGCGGATATTCGGCTTTCACCTTCTCACCGGCCCACACCAGGTGCACGGCGTGCCGGGGATTCGGATCGGCCCGGTCCAGGAACATGCCGACATCGATCACTTCAAGGTAGTCCATCCCGGCAGCCAGAGCTGCAGCGCGGGCCCGCGGCAAATCCTCCCGGCGAAGAAGAATGTCCACGTCCTTCGTGGTGCGCACGGCTGCCGGATCCCTGGTCGCCACCCACAAGGCTACCGCTTGGCCGCCGACGAGGGCGTATGGAACCGCGCCGCCATCCAGCGCCTTGACAATTCGCTCCAGGCGTTCGGTTACCGCGTCCAAGGCCATGACATAGCGCTCCCACAGGCCTGCAGGTTGAACGGCGCTGTTGGGGGCCATCTTTTGCTCCTCGGTGCCGGACGATAGCATGTAAGGAAACGGATTCTTCTCCCCTCGATGATTTTACCCGAAAATTTTCGTGATGAAGATCGCGTACGAGGTTTTTGCCAAAAGAGACCGGCGAGAGGATTGAAGAAGCCCGCCCGCTAGTCGTTACGGACATGTGGGCTCCCTCTCGCCAACTCGCCGGTCCTCACAGGGGCCGCCGTCACTACGCTTCACTTCAATCCACGGGGGAGCACGGGCCCTGACAAGGACTGCCCCAGCTGGCGCAGGCATCCCAGCCCGCACCAGCCGGGTAGCCACAGGGAAATGACGCATCGGCTGGTTAATGTCAGAAGCGCGAAAATGCTCCCCTATATCCACAAGCACAAAAAAACGCCAAACCGGACGCGCATTTTTGAAAAAATCTGCTTTTTTTTCAAAAAAACTGGCTTAGCCCTCCGACATGCTTGCCAGTTCGCCAAGTTCGTGGCCACGGCTGGCAAACATGTGTTGTGTCGAAAGGCAATATTGGGAAAGGGTTTATGAATTCATTAAGGGCATGTTTGCCACTCTGCCACGTGCCATGACGGCCTAGCCACCCGCCAGAGGTGAATCTGCCTCGGCGACTACGCGCCGGCCCCCTCGCTGGAACGTGTCATGGTTACAAATCTGCAGCTGCTTCGCTGGGAAATTGATTGACGCCGACAGGGAACTGGGCGATACTCGTCCCCGACCTTGATCATCTCATTCTGCGGCCCTACGGAGCACGCCCGTGTCCCGAACTGTTCCCGAATCCCAGGACTTCGCCAAGATGCTGGCGGCGGCACGGGCCGGTTCGCGCGAGGCACTCGGCGAACTTCTGCAAGCGTGCCGCCGTTACCTGTTGCGCGTGGCCGAGGAGAAAATCGAGGACGCGCTGAAGATCAAGGGGAGCCCCTCCGACCTGGTACAGGACACCTTTCTCGACGCGCAGAAGGGCTTTGGTCGTTTTCAAGGCTATTCGGAAAGGGAGTTGCTTGCCTGGCTCGTCCGGATCCTGCGGAATAATTTGCGGAATTTCAGCCGCGACTATCAAGACGTGGAGAAGAGGCAGGTGGAAGGCGAAGTTCGCCTGGACGACAGCGCCGCCCAGGGAAACCTCAAGAAGCGCCTGGTTTCGCCGGCGCGCACGCCGAGCAGCATGGCCATCCGCGAGGAGGAAGCCCACCGCTTCCGTCGCGCCGTGCAGCGCTTGCCCGAGCAGTATCGCCTGGTCATCCGCCTGCGCGACCTGGAGCGCCGCTCTTTCGAGGAGATCGGCCCGCTGGTAAACACCTCGGCCGAAGGCGCCCGTAAAATGTGGCATCGCGCTCTGCGGCAGCTTGCGAATGGATTGAAACGCTAGGCTTGCCCTCTTTCAGCAGATTCCCGGCAAGCATATTCTCTCCAATTCTGCTAAGCTTATTCTTGCTTCATGACGGAACGGCACATTCCGGGAACAGATTAACTGAGCTTTGCCCCGGCGTCAGGGAAAGGCCGCAGTATTCCTCTCTTCGATTTCGACTTACCTACTTGTGGGACCCGTATGCCCCGTGATGTCGCTTCCTTCCTGCGCGAAGCGAATCGGCGCATCGAGCGGTTCCAGCTGCGCGGCTGCGTCCCCGGCTTTGTTCCCAGCCACTTTGCCAGGACGTATCAGGTGTTGGCGGCACTGGCGGCGCTGGACATCTTGCCGGGCAACCGGTTTTGTGAATGGGGCAGTGGTTTTGGCGTGGTGACCTGTCTCGCTGCCATGCTCGATTTTGACGCCAGCGGTATCGAGATCGAAGGTGACCTGGTAGACGCTGCCGAAGACCTGGCGGCCGACTTCAGCCTGGACGTGGAATTCATTCGCGGCAGTTTCATGCCGCGCGGCAGCGAAGCGCTTATTGCTCGTGACGCCGAGTATGCCTGGCTCAGTACGGAGCAAGACGGCTCGTCCGCTGTGGCCCCGGACGACTTCGATGTCATTTTTGCTTACCCCTGGCCGGATGAAGAGTGTCTGACCGCAGAGTTGTTTGGTGCGTATGCAGGTGAAGGAGCGGTACTGGTCACCTACCACGGCGGGGATGAGTTTCGTGTGCGGCGCAAGCAGGTAACAAGTGACAAGTGACGAGTGACAAGTGACGAGTGACCAATGACCGCTGATCACTTGTCACTCGTCACTTGTCACTCGTCACTCTTGAAGAAAGGATTCTTATGACCAGTCCTATAGATCCGAACGACCCCGCGATCCGCAGCATCTTATTGCGTCTTTACCGCGAGTTCTTTGACCGGGCCGAAAAGAAACGGCGTTGGTCTCTGCAAGAAGACATTCCCTGGCACCAATGTAATTCTTCCCTGGCGCCGGCGGTGGCGGCGGTGGTCGAGTCATTCTGCGCGGTGGAACTGTATCTACCCGACTATATCGCCAAGGCGCTGCCGCTCATCCGGTCCAACCGGGGGTGGGCCTGGTTCCACGCCAATTGGGGGTACGAAGAATCGAAGCACTCGCTCGCTCTGGGTGACTGGCTGCTGCGCTCCGGGCACCGCACGGAGGAGCAGATGGCGGACCTGGAAAGCCGCGTCTTCGCGCACGAATGGAACCTGCCCCAGGACAGCGCGCCGGGCATGCTCATTTACGCCATGACCCAGGAACTGGCGACGTGGGTGCACTACCGTAATCTCCGGAAACGCGTGCGCTTCGAGGGCGGCGACCCGGCCCTGAGCCGTCTTCTGGATTTGATTGCCATCGACGAGCGCGCGCACCATACTTTTTACCTGCGGGTTGTGCAGGCTTTCCTGGAAATCGACCGTCCGGCAACGCTGGAGCAATTACGCCGCGTACTCCACGGTTTTGCCATGCCGGCCGTGCACTTGCTGGCGGATAGCGCTCAGCGTGTCGCGCAGATCAAGGCCTTGCATATTTTCGACGAGGAGACGTATATGCGGGAGGTCTACGAGCCCATCCTGGAAGCTCTGGCGGTGAAACGCCGCGAGCTACGCCCGTTCGGCCGGTCGAATGGTCAAACTCCGGCGGCGTCATTGCTCCTGGCGAAACCGACTTAGTCAGAGGCATTCTGCTACGCCGCGGCCTGCCAGGGGGAGTGACGAGTGACGAGTGACAAGTGAACAGCGTCATTGGTAGCTCGTCACTTGTCACTCGTCACTCGTCACTTGTCTCATAGATTGTTCTGGTTGAACACCGCCAACCAGAAATTCACCTCGCTCTGGGCAGGCGTGCGCAGGAACACGTCCTGGTAGGTGTGGATAATGAACGTCGAAGGATTATTGGCGGCGAGGGCGAAGAACTCGTTCGAGGCAATGATTCCGGCCGCCACCTGTTCCCGGTTGGAGCCCGTCTGAAAGCGCGTCAGCCAGGAAACGATCTCATCCGTGCGCGGCACACGACCCAGGAACAGGGCGTAATCGCCGCGGATAAGCCCAATCTCGCGCTCCGTGCTGGTGACAATGCCCGCAGCGACCGCAAAGTTACTCGAGCCATTGTTGAGCGCCGTGAGCCAGTGGGCCAGTCCGCCGGGGTCCGGATTGCGGCCGAGCAGATCCTGATACATTCCGGTAATGAACCCCACCGCCGTGTTGCCGTGGTCGAATATATATTCGGCGGAACTCACCAGTTGTGCTTCAACGGTCTCCTCATTCACGCCGCTCTCGAGCAGGCCCAGGAAATGGCTCAGTCCGCTCGGATCCGGAGGGCGGCGGAGCAACTGCGTGTATTCACTTTTCAGGAAGTCGGTGAAATTCTCCGGGCTGTTCAAGATGCCGGTGGCGACGGCAAAGGTCGCATTGGAAAGGAGGCTGCGCGTCTCGAGCTGCTCCACGCCGAGCCTGGCTGCACGTAGTCTTGTGGCGGGCATTGAAAATCTCCAAGCGGGAACCTCTTGTGCTGTTCGTACGCAAGCGACGTCAAAGAGGAAAAGCAAGAGGAGTGCCAAACAGGGCGCTAGCGCTCGGGACTGCACGGCAAGGCCGAAAAAAGCGGATGCTGCCTGCGGAAAATAACCTGCGCCGCGCGTATGCTGGTAGATTTCTAGCCAACTAGACAGGTTGGTTGCCTTGCGCGGTGCCAGTAGCGCGCCAGCCTTGGTCGCCCAGACACGGACAGGGCCATGCCTGACTTCCCTTTCGTTTTCCACTCTGCTAATCTCGCACTATGGCAGCTGACGTTCGTGATGTCGATCCCGCCGAATTGCGGTTACCTTCATCACGGTCGAGCGGCGCTGACCCTGTCAAGCTGCAAGGGCAAATCGCCAAACATGGCACATCAACTGCCGGGATGCCGCCGTTGCTTGCCTACGAAGGGTCTGATGGCGCGCTGGAACTCTACGATGGAGTGACGCGAGCCACTCGAGTGGCGAAGTTGCTCCCGGGGAGGACGGTCCGGGTGGAGGTCATCCGCAAGCTGAAGCGCCCGAAGAGCAAGAATCGCCGCGTGGGAGACGCACTATGATTACAGCCGATGTGGTCGATCGTATCCTGACACAGCTCGATCAGATTCGTGCGCGATGTCCGGAGCTGCGCTTCGGGCAGTTGATTGCGATCATCGGCGAGCTTGCCCAGGACGAGACAGGGCATTCGCTCTGGGATGTTGAAGACGCCGATTTCGCAGTAGCTCTGGAGCGTTTCGCCGAAGACATGGTGCGGCGTGGGTCGGGCCAGGCCAAACCAGCCGCTACACCCAACCGCGGCGGTACAGGCCCTTCTCCCGACTCCACGCTCGGCCAGCCGCCGCGGCAGGTGAGCTAGGTCGTTCGCCGCCAGAGGTGTCGCGTCGATTATTTCTGGATCGACAACCACGGCGACCTGCCCCGAGGCGTCGCGGTGGAATGCCTCCCTTATAGCGCACCCGTTTTATCCCTAAAAGCTGAGGGCGTCGCATCTTGTCGACACTGTCACCATGGCCCTGCTGTCACCATGGCCCTGCCATGGCCCTGTCACCCTAACCGCAAGCACCTTGGGCCGACACCTCGGGCGGCGGCTACCAGGCCACAACTTGACTCCGTCGTGAGTGCCGCCCAGATAAAGAGATCGTTCTTGACATCGTTCCAAATCAACGTCCATAATGAGTGCTTCCCTGCTCATGGTCGGCAGGCTCGTACGCTCCCCAGTCACGTAGATTCACTAGGCCGCCTCACGTTCGGGCGCTTCAAACTGGTCCATGCTGGACCACATCTACGTTCCGCAAGGTCATCGTGCGCCATTGCACAGCCCGCTTCGCTCGGGTCGATCTTACCGGTGACTGAGATCACCGAAGGCAAGGCCCATGAAGTGGGCCAGAGATATGGCGGGTCTATAAGACGGAACCGATCCCCTTTCCCTCCCGGCTCGGAAGGATTTGATTGTGGGTGCTTCAACACAAGACTTCTGTAGCCTCCTGGTCCGAAGCCGTCTGGCATCGGACGAGGAGGTTCGGACGCTGGCAGAAACCTGGCGCAGCGATGCGGGGGATAAGGCGGAGGACGGGGAAAAGTTTGCGAAGTGGCTAACCGGCCGCGAGGTCCTGACGGGCTATCAGGCGGCGCTGTTGCTTCGGGGCCGTGCCGATCATTTCTTTCTGGATCAATACAAGTTGCTCGAGCGCATCGGCACCGGCCGTATGGCGGGCGTGTTCAAGGCGGTTCATCGCCTGGGACAGGTCGTGGCGATCAAGGTGCTGCCGCCCTCCAAGGCGAAAATCGAGGAGGCGCTCGTCCGCTTTCAGCGCGAGGCGCGCCTGTCCGTTCGCCTGCGGCACCCGAACGTGGTGCGCACCTATCAGATGGGGCAGGCGCTCGGCCTGTATTACCTGGTCATGGAATACCTGGAGGGGGAGACGCTCGAGGAAGTGTTGAAGCGGCGCGGCCGGTTGCCGCCGGCAGAGGCGGCGCGCATTCTCCATCAGGCCTTTCAGGGGCTGCAACACCTCCACGAACACGGCATCGTCCATCGCGATCTGAAGCCCGGAAACCTCATGCTCGTGCCGCTGTCTTTGCCGGGACAGGACAACACCCTCGAGGCAACCGTCAAGATCCTGGACATCGGCTTAGGCAGATCACTCTTCGATGAGAATGATCCGTGGGGAGCGGCCGAGAACTTCCAGTTGACGACCGAAGGCAGCATCCTGGGAGAGCCCGACTATCTCGCTCCCGAACAGGCGCGGGATGCGCACGCCGCCGATATTCGCGCGGATATTTACAGTCTGGGCGCGACCTTCTTCCACGCTCTGGCAGGCCATCCGCCGTTCCCCGACAGCAATCGTGTCCGCCAGCTGGTCCGCCACGCCACCGAGGCGCCGCGCCCTCTGCGCGAGCTCAACCTGGCGGTGCCGGAGGGCCTGCAGGCGGTGGTGAACCGCCTGCTCGCCAAGGATCCGGCGCAGCGGCCGGGCACGCCGCAGCAAGCGGCGCAGTGCCTGGAGCCGTTTCTGCCTGGCGACCGGGCCCAGCGTCCGGCGCGGGGTCCGATGGCCGTGCAATCATACCTCGACTATGTCGAACGGGAGCCGGCAACCAGGGAGGCCGAGATGATCGCTCCGCCAACGGCCGCGTCGGTCCATACCTGGGGCTCGTTATTCATGAAGATTCCCCCAGAAGAAGCGGCGTCGCTGGTTTATGGCGTTGCCGCACAGGAACCGCTTCAGCGCCAGCCTCCCCCCATTCGGACAGCGGCCCGGCCGGAACTCTTGCCGAGCGTCAAGAAAGCCGCTGCCCCCAGCGCTAAACTGGAGCCGTCCCGGCCGCACATTACCGCGCCAGCGCCGGCGCCGCGCCAGCCGGAGCCTTCTTCACCGGCGCGTGCCCCGGCAACCGTTCCCGCGCTCTCGAAAGCGCGGGCCTCCCGAAAGGAAGAAGGGCCACCGGTTGCAGCCGCGCGACCACAGCCCAGGCAGACAGAAGGTGATGAACAGGCGCAGGCCGCGCGCACGGCGCCGCGCTCTCGTACCGGCGCCAATCACTCCGACGATCGTCCCGAGCCCGATGAATCGACGGTTGAACTCGTGAAAGCGCGCATGAGCCGGCGGGAAATCTGGCTGGTCATGGTCGGCATTGCCCTGGGCGCCGGGGCCATCGTCGTGGCGGGCGTTCTGGGAATTCTTCTTTCGCATGCATGGAAATAGGCAGCATGACCTCTACACGGAACTCTTCGACCATGGCCACCCCGAAACTGGCAGACTTCTTTCATGAACTGGAACTCAGCGGCCTGCTGGAAAGCGCGCAGTTGGAAGACCTCACCCACGGCGGCTTGAACCAGGGCGAAGACATGCTCCCCCTGGCCCGGGCCATCATTCGCCGTGGTTGGCTAACCCGTTTCCAGGTCAACCAGATTGCTGCGGGGCGCCGCCAGGATCTGACGGTTGGCCCGTATCGCATCCTGGACCGCCTCGGCGAGGGCGCCATGGGGCAGGTGTTCAAAGCGCATCACGCGGTCATGAATCGCACGGTCGCACTGAAGGTGATTCGCAAGGAATGGCTGCGCAACGCCAACGCCGTCGGCCGCTTTTACAAGGAAATCCAGGCCGCGGCCCAGCTCATCCATCCGAACATTGTCCTGGCCTATGACGCCGGGCAGGCCGGCCCCACTCATTACTTCGCCATGGAGTATGTGGAGGGGACCGACCTGTCGCGTCTGGTGGAACAGTCCGGCCCTTTGGCAGTCGGCCAGGCCTGTGAGTACATTCGCCAGGCGGCGCTCGGCCTGCAGCATGCCCACAGCCGCGGCATGGTCCACCGCGACATCAAGCCGCACAACCTGCTGCTGGCGGCCTCGGCCAACGGCACAAGGGAGAGCGCGGCCAGCCTGATCAAAATTCTCGACATGGGCCTGGCGCGCCTTCAGGGCACGGAGGCCAAGGATCACGGCCTGACCCAGACCGGCACGGTGATCGGCACGCCCGATTTCGTAGCGCCGGAGCAAGCGCTGAGTTCCCGCGACGCGGACATTCGCTCCGACATCTACAGCCTCGGCTGCACACTCTATTTCTTGCTGGCCGGCCGGCCTCCGCATCAGGCGGCGTCGCTCACCGAGGTGCTGCTCAAGCACCAGCTCCATGAGCCGACACCGATCGAGGAGATCCGCGAAGAAGTGCCGGCGGGCGTGCGCAGCGTGCTGAAAAAGATGCTGGCCAAGAAACCCGGCGAGCGCTACCAAACGCCGGGGCAGGTGGTGGAAGCGCTGGCGCCATACGCCAGTCTGGACGATACGGAGGCGGAATTTGCCGCCCGGCGAGATGCCCGGCAGAATTCCGCGTCGGATTCGCAACTGTCCGAGACGGAATGGAACCAGGCCCCCTCGCGCAGCAAAAGAGGATCACGGACCCAGGTGCTCGCCGACAGGCGGGATGGTGTGGGCATCGGGCGCACGCTGCGCCTGTTGCGGAAAAACAACCCCGCGCTCTTCTACGGCGCGGCGGGCGGGTTTATTCTGCTGCTCATTCTGGCTTTTGTGACTCCGGTCCTGCTCGCGCGCAAAGAAAAACCCACCAACGATACAGCCCAGGCCGCCACTGCATCGTCAACAGCTCTCGTGGAGAAGTCACCAGCGGGCCAACAACAGCAACAAAGCGGCGCTGCTCAGCCGGCCGATCGCCCTCAGCCGGACGTGCTTCAGCCTGCCGATCAGCCTAAGCCGCCGGCGCTGCAAATCAAGCCTGCGCTTCAACCGCCCCCGGAGCAAGGCTCACCCGGTTGGAGCGAAAAGGACATCGTTCGACGTTACCAGGGGTACAAGGACTTTTTCTGGACGCTTGCCATATCACCTGACGCAAAGCGTGCTCTTTCTGTCGCCGAGAAAAAGCTTGTTCTCTGGGACCTTGAATCCGGTGAACGACTGAAGAAATCCGAGCTGCTGCCAGGGCCGGACTACTCACAAATGGCGCTCCTTCCCGATGGCGTTCATGCCCTGTTGCTCCAGAATCAGGGTGCTCTTCACCTCTGGGATCTGGAAAAACAGACGTCCGTGGCCCGGTTTGGGGAAACGCCGCGCTCCCAGATCCAGCATTTCGCTCTGTCAAGAGACGGTCGCAGATTCGTGGCCGGTCATCATGCCGGTTGGTCGCTCTGGGACCTGCAAACCCGTCAGCAGCTCAAAGCAGTCGAGCTTCCCGGCGTAGGGTTCGCACGGAGAATTGCATGGTCCAGTGACGAGCGGATTCTCTTCTGCACAACGGACGACGTGATCAAGGCCTGGGACGTCCAGCGCGGAACGGAGCTGAAAGATTTCGATGGTCATCTTGGTCCGACCAGCTGTCTCGCCGTGTCCGCCGATGGCAGTCAGTTGCTTTCGGGAGGATATCAAGACAAGAAGGTCCGCTTGTGGAACGTCCAAAGCGGCAAAGAAATTCGTTCCATTCCTGTGGATACGGGTATCATTCACCTGGTTGCCTTCGCTCCAGACGGTCACAGAGCTCTTGCTCATAGCAACTTTTGGAGGAAATTCTTCGTGCTTGATCTGGACAGGGGGCGGGTGACGCATGCCATAGGCGGTTCACAACAAATTGGCAATGGCCCGAACGGCCTGGCACTTTCACGGGACGGGCAGTTGCTTCTCGTAACCGACCACACTGGCCTGAGTTTGCGCAAATGGCCGGCCGCGAACGCAAAGGGCGACTAAATCAGCGTGCAGCGTTCTTGGCTTCGCTTGCTACGGCAGCGTGAAGAATGAGCCTGCACTTTCGAAAATCGCCTTGGGGCGGTTTTTCGGTAATGCCTTGGCGCTACATAAGACGCGTAAACTGTCTGTCGTCCACCTCTCGTCCACTCGTAAGACGGACTCTCGCCCACTCTCGCCCAGCCCTCGTCCCTCTCTGACCCCATGTGAGTGCGGCCCAGATTTCATTGACATGGCTGGAGTTCCCTGCTCATAATCAATGGGCCTGCTCACGATGGCAGGGCTCACTTCGCCTCCTCCACCCTCGGCGGGTGTCTGGCGCCTCTTGTGTGGGCGTCGCCAAGCGGTTCTCGTCTGTGACCGCTATCGTTTCTTCCGCATATTACGGTATGCGCCCGTAGGAGTTTGTTGCCTCACGGTTGGGGATTCGATCCTTTCAAACGATCGTACACCGAACGCAAGCAACGACAAAACGAACGGCCGTGGCTTACGCCACGCAAGTTCCAGGGCCTCAGACCGCTCATGGGGAGGGAGTCTATTTTCACATGGCAGGTTGCTTCAAAAATGTTGAGACGGCTTCACGGCCGAACGACAGGAGTCGAGACGGAAGCTACAGGGCCGGCGCCACGGACATGCGCCCGCAGTTCCCTGGCGCCGGTCAGGAAAGCCACACGGGGACAGCGGAGGAGACGCTGGTCAAGGGACTGCAGGCAGGCGACGCAGAAGCCTGGGAGTGCTTCAGCAAGACGTGCGAGCCGGCCATGCTTGACGCCATTCGCCGTGCCCTGGGCCGCGCCGGCCGCAGTGAGGACGAGGTGGATCGCATGGCCCAGTTCGTGCGTTGGCGGTTATTGCAGCGCCCCCAGGTGCTGGCCGCCTTTGACCCGCAACGCGGGACCTTGACCGCCTTCCTGGTGGCGATCGCCCGTCGAACGGTGCATTATCACTTGCGGAAGCCGCGCCGCAGGAAGATCCGCCAACGCGCTTTGCGCGCGGACGTGGTTCAGCCTCCCGTGTGGGACGGTGTGGACAACGTACAGCTCAGGGAATGTGCGGCGATCTTGAGTCCGCGCGACCGGGTGTTCTTCTGGTTCATGCTCGATTGCCAAGCAAACGAGAATTGTCGGCTTACGCCGTGCGAACGGCAGCAGTGGCATCGGATTTTCGTCCAAATCCGGAGCCATCTGGCGCACCAGAGAGCGGATTGAGAATTCTTTCGAGAAAGTAATTAGGCGATGTCACAAACCTCCCTTTGCGCGCCCTATATAGATAGGGTAGAGGCTTTCTTTCCGGGACCGAGAAGAGAGACGAGGAGTACCGGAACGGGCCCAACTCTTGCCTGAAACCCCGTTTCTTTCCAGAGAGACGGTTTCTTCAGGAAGTTCTGCGCCCCTTCATGTCCGCCAACCAGGAGTTGCCATGAAGCTTCACCAAGCCAGGTCCGCGGTGCGCGCCTCCCGGCGCCGCTTGTTCCACCCCGCCTGCGAACGACTCGAAGACGTCCTTTCGCCGAACGACCTGGGCCTCTTCCGCGCCGTGAATCCTTTAGCGGGATTGGTCGATCCCTTTGCCGGCAACGTCCAGGTCCTTCCGAACGCCTCGGCCTCGAGCGGAGATTCGGCGTATTATGCCAGCCCGTTGAATCCGCAGGCGGAGGGATCGCAAACAAATAATGCAGCTCTTGATGCGTACTTCGCTTCCCAGGGAACTTTGGGCGGCTTGCCCGCGAACGGCGCGGCGTCAAATCCGGGCAGCACGCAGGCGTCCCCCTCGGATAATAACGGCTCTGTCGCGCAGCCCTTGCCGAGCGAAGCGGCCGGCAATGGCCTGGCCAATCCGTTTCAAGATCCCTTGAGTGCGACCGGGCCGTTTGCCGCGGACAACCACCCAGCCGCGTCCGGAGGCGGCAGCGCCGGGAGTTCGAGTCCCGCACCGAGCGGCAGCGCGGGCGGTTCTTCGTCAGGGGGCAACGCGGGCGGTTCTTTGTCAGGCGGCAGTGGGGCCGGCAGCGGCGGCGCTGCCAGTGCGCCCGCGCCGGCGGCTCCAAGCGCTTCGTCGTCGGCCGGCACCGCTGGACCCTCGTTGCCGTTGTCGGCGCCGCCGCCCCCCGCACCGGCCGCGCCGGTCAATAACCAGGGGACAGACGTCGCCACTATTGCCGCGGCGACCACGCACCAGGCTGTCACCATTCAGTCGCCCGGCCACCGCATTCAGAATGTGCAGGCCCTCGCTCCGCCCGCTACGGGTGTCAACCTGCCGCTGGGCCTGTTCGGCTTCAAGGTGCTTGACGTCGCTCCCGGTGGCAGCGCGACGGTGACCATGATTTTGCCCCAGGATGTCCACGTCAGCAGCTACTACAAGCAAGACCCGGCCACTGGTCGCATGACTCCCTTCGACTACGATGGCCAGACCGGGGCGGAGATCCACGGCAACGTGGTCACCCTGCATTTTGTGGATGGGGCACGCGGAGATGCGGACTCTGCCGCCAATGGCATCATTTTTGATCCAGGCGGACCTGGCTCGCCGACCTTTACCTGGACCAACGCCTCGCCCACGCCGCCGACGCTTACCAATCCGGGAAATCAAAACAATGCCGAGGGAGCAAATGTCTCCTTGCAACTCAGCGGTAGCAGCCCTCTCGGCTACGCGCTCACCTACGACGCGGTCGGCCTGCCGCTGGGCTTGAGCATCAATCAGAGCACCGGCTTGATTTCCGGCACAGTCGATTATTCCGATGCGGAAGCGTTTGCCGGTAGTTACTCGGTGACAGCCATCGCCGCTGACGGCCACGGCGGCAGCGTCAGCCAGACATTTACCTGGACCATAACCAATGTCGACCGCGCGCCAACGATCACGAATCCCGGCAACCAGACCAGTGCTCAGGGCGATGTTATCTGGTTGCAGGTCAGTGCCAGTGACCCGGACGGGGATGCCTTAACTTACCAGGCAACGGGTCTCCCGACAGGGCTGAGTATCGATGGCAATTCAGGGATCATTTTCGGCACCGTCGATTTGGCCGCGATGGCCAATAGTCCGTATGCGGCGACGATCACGGTTTCTGACGGCACGCTTAGCGCCAGCCAGGCGTTCACCTGGACTGTCGGCAACACCAACCGCGCGCCGCAGGTGACCTCTCCGGGCAATCAGAGCAACGCCCGTGGCGATGCGGTATCCTTGCAGATCACCGCCTCGGATAGCGACGGCGATGCCCTCACCTACACGGCAAGCGGTCTGCCGCCCGGTCTGAGCATTGACCCGGGAACCGGCATTGTCAGCGGAACCGTTGCCAACGGCACCGTGACCACCACGCCTTACAATGCGACAGTCACGGCTTCGGACGGAGCCCTCACCGGGAGCCAAAGCTTCACGTGGTCCATAAGCCACCTGGGTATTGTCAGTCCCGGCGATCAAACCAACGTGAACGGCGACGCGGTCTCGTTGCAAATCCTGGCCAACGATCCGGATGGAGACACGCTGACATATAGCGCGACTGGCTTGCCACCCAACCTGAGCATCAGCAGCGGCACGGGACTGATTTCGGGTACGCTTACGAACTCTGCGGATGCCAGTAGCCCCTACTCCACCACGGTCACCGCCTCGGACGGGACGAACA
>DASZFN010000434.1:0-2696 GCA_035939715.1 Gemmataceae bacterium
GAGCCAGCGGCGACGGTGCTCGCACATGCCGCACGCCGTCGCCGCTGGCTCCGGGTTAAACGAATTCAGACCTTCTTCAATGCGGGGCAGTAGTTAGCGGGAGTGGCTAAGAGCCAACCTCCTCCGTCGGCAGCCTCCGAGGGAGGGTCTCCTGCAGTCCGCGCCCGGAGCGCGGTTACGGAGCAGTTCTGAGGTATCAGGCCGCGCGGCTCCAGTTGCAGGGCTTGCTGTTCGCAGGGGGACTGGAGGGCTGGGGCCGCGTGGGAAGCCCAGCCGCCGCGCGGCCTGATTTTTCTGTGGATTTCATCAGCAATAAGCATCCGAGCACGCGGGCGCGGAAGGCGATAAGCGTGCGCAGACTCGCAGACTGACGGGGAAGTAGCTTGCCCGCTCGGTGGGACGGTTTTGCAAACCGTTCCCACTGGCAGGACGGTTTGGAAAACCGTCCTACTTGAACAGCGAACTGCAAAAATGCGGCAGTGAGGTCTCGCCGCCAAGCAGATCCCTCACCGGCCCAGGCCATGCCCCGACGCTCGGTCTGCGCGCCGGCAGCGATGGCGTTTTCATTCTATCGCAGACCATCTCTCGAAAGGAGAAGCATCATGTGGTTCTCTTCCTGGTTGGCAAAGCGCTACCAGTCCGCTCCAAGCGCTCGTAGGCACGTGTCGCCTCGCAAACGGCCTACCGGCCGGCCGCGGCTGGAAGCCCTCGAAGAGCGCTGGCTGCCGAGCATGCTGACCGTCCTGAACAACCTGGACAGCGGTCCCGGCTCGCTGCGGGCCGGCATCGCCGCTGCCAACCCCGGCGATGAAATCGTCTTCGCCAAATCCGTCCATGCCATTACGCTGACCAGCGG
This sequence comes from Gemmataceae bacterium, assembly GCA_035939715.1. Lineage (GTDB taxonomy): Bacteria > Planctomycetota > Planctomycetia > Gemmatales > Gemmataceae > DASZFN01. Next base: position 857 of record DASZFN010000434.1, read on the forward strand.
CGAACTGGCTATTAGCAAGAGCCTGGACATCGAGGGGCCGGGTGCCAGCCGGCTGACCGTCAGCGGCCACAACGCCAGCCGCGTCTTCGACATCCAGGGTGGAGCTACGGTGACCATCGCCGGCCTGACGATTGCCAACGGCGGGGTGGTCGATGACGGCGGCGGCGGCATCGCGAACGAGGCCGGGTCCACCCTCGACCTCAGCCGGGATGTGGTCACCAACAACACGGCCTACGGGATCGGCGGAGGACTGTGGAACCACATCGGCGCGACGGTCACCATCAGCAGCTCGACGTTTGTCGGCAACAAAGCCCTCGGCTCCCTGAACTTTAACTATCCCGCTGAGGACTTCTTCCCCGGAGGCGGCACCGCGGAGGGGGGCGCTATCGACACGGACGGCACCGCCACCGTTCGCGACAGCACGTTCGCCGGCAACCTGGTCGAAGGCGCGACGGGCGGCACGCTCGACGGCGCTCACGGCGGGGCCATCGGCAGCGACGGCACCCTGACCGTTAGCGACTGCGTCTTTGCCGGCAACGTGGCCCGTGGCGGCGACGGCGCCCCGGGCGGGCCGGGCGCCGACGGCGGCAGCGGCGGTCAGGCGGAGGCCGGCGCGCTCCTCATTGACGGCGCGACCAATGTCGCTCACGTCAAAGACTGTCTGTTCACGGACAACCAGTCCATCGGTGGCAACGGCGGCAGCGGCGCCAACGGTGGTCGGGGCGGCGTCGGGGACGCAGGCGCTGTCTCGATGGCCGATGCGACGCTCACTCTCACGGACAGCCTGTTCATCGGGAACTACGCCACGGGCGGGGTCGGCGGCACCGGCGGTATCGGCGGAAACGGCGGCAATGGTGGCACGGGCCGGGGCGGGGCCTTCGTTCACACTGTTACCTTCGGCACCTCCACTCCGCTCTCGAATCTGGACCATGTTACGTTCTGGGACAACCAGGCCACCGGTGGTGCCGGGGGCGTCGGCGGCGCCGGGGGCAACGGCGGCAATGGCGGCAGCGGCGGAGGCGGCGCCATCCGCGCGCTGCTCGGGACGATCAACGTCAGCAACAGCCTGCTGTTTGACAACCAGGCCACGGGAGGGGTAGGCGGCGCGGCCGGCGCTGGTGGCTCCTTGGGTGGCAACGGCGGCACTGGCCAAGGCGGGGGATTCCTCACCTCTTTCGGGGTGAAGGCCGTCCTGTCGGACACCGCGCTCCTGGGGAACCAAGCCCAGGGCGGCGCCGGTGCGGCGGGCGGCAACGGCGGCAACGGCCAGGGCGGCGGCATCTTCAACGGCGGCCCCTCGCCCTTCGGCCAGCCGAACCTCACCCTCGTCGAATGTCTGGTCGCACTCAACCAAGCCGACGGCGGTGCCGCGGGTATGGGCGGCACCGATGGCCTCGGGGAAGGCGGCGGCGTCTACAACTTGGGAACGTTGGCCTTCGATACGGCGACCGTCATTGCCCTGAATCACGCCTCCACCAGTAACGACAACGTCTTCCCATAATGGGCATGCTCTTGTCCATCGGGGACGAACACAACGGCGCCTGCCGAAGCAGCGTGAGGCAGCGAGGCAAATGGCATGGCAAGGGCAAGGGCAAAGGCCGGCTGGTGAGGGCACTCAGATTCCCCACCAGCCCGGCCAAGCGACAAGCCCAAGCTCTAGCATGCGTTATGGAAAAAATGCTTTTCGACGACGAATCAGCAATCATCTCAGCTACGCGCGAGCCGCCTTGTCGAGGACGTCGTGGATGTCGTCTGCCGGAGTTAGTGGGCGCTGCCACGCAACGCGCTGTTGGCGGAATACTGTTCTGTGCTGGACCTGTCGGCTACGACAGTGGGCGAA
>DASZFN010000435.1:0-7334 GCA_035939715.1 Gemmataceae bacterium
ACCCGGCCCTGCGCCGCCGGCAGTTTTTGCAAGGCGCCGGCCCCGACAAGGACCGCAAGCCGGACATCATCTGGCACGGCGTCAAGCCTGGAGCCCCGGATTTTTCGGCCAAAAGCAAGGCGATCGCCTACGTGCTGGACGGCACGCAGACGGGCAGAGAACCGGACAGCGATTTCTACGTGGCCTGCAACGCCTACTCCCAGGCCGTTGCTTTTGGCATTCCACCCGCGCCCGCGCGGCGGCCGTGGTTTCGCGTCGTGGACACGTCGCTGCAGTCCCCCGATGACTTCGTGGATTCCGCGGATGGCCTGCGCGTGCCGGTCGGCTGCACTTACTTGATGGCCCCGTTCTCCATGCTCATCCTGATGACGACCGGTTGAGCCGGCGTGGCTCGGACCAGCGGCATTGTAACCCGAGGCGCCAGCAAGGGTCTTGCCGGCGCTGCGGGCTGCGGAGCATAATCCCTTGTATGGTCGATCTGATTCGAAACGAGGTGGCGCACGAGGTGTTGCGGTATTATCCCGCCATGGGAGCTGCGCCCGTACTTCAAAGGCTCGGCAATCGGGGCGGCTTCAGCGGCGTCTGTCTATGGCAGGTGCATGGCGCTGCCGCCTCTTGTCTGCGTGCCTGGCCTCCGAATGCGATTTCTGTTGAGCGTCTTAAGTGGATTCATCAGTTGATGGCGACCGCTCGCGCAGCGGGGCATTGCTTCGTCCCCGTCGTGTCGAGCAACCTTCATGGGACGACCTGGGTTGAACATCGCGGGCGGCTGTGGGAGCTCGCTACCTGGATGCCGGGCCGGGCCGATTTCCACGCCGATCCAACGCAACTTAAGATGGAGGCGGCTTGCACTTCCCTGGCCCTGGTCCACCGCGCCTGGGCGAGTCTCGTGCCTGCTACGGGGCCATGCACCGGTATCCAGCGACGGCTCGAACGCATCGGCGAATGGAGCGCCCTTGCCAGACATGCCGGCGCGGCCGGGTTTGCCGATATTGACAAGCGCGTGCGTCCCTGGGCCGAGCGCGCTCAGATCCTGCTTTCGCGCCTGGCACAACAGGTGCCGGCTGCGCTTTTGCCTTTGTTACAGCGTTCCCTGCCCCTTCAGCCGTGTCTCTGTGACGTCTGGCATGATCATGTCCTGTTCACTGCGAACGAAGTAACGGGTCTGATTGACTATGGCGGAGTCAAGATTGACCACATCGCGGTCGATCTGGCACGCCTGCTGGGCAGCATGGCGGAGGACAACTTGGCCCTGGTGGCCGCAGGCCTTCAGGCCTACATGCGCGTTCGTCCGCTTTCCCTGGAAGAGCAACGGCTTGTCGGGCTCCTTGATCGGACCGGCACGATTGTTGGTCTGGCGAATTGGCTCAAATGGCTCTGCTACGAGGGCCGGGCGTTCGAAGATTATGCGCTCGTAGCGCAAAGGATGCGACGCTTGATCGAGCGCATGGAGCGCTGGCCGGCGAACTTCTTGTTCTAACCTATGCGCGATTCGGCTGCACCTTAGCCCGACGCGCCAGTTTTGCGTTGCGCTTTTCCCTTTGGCCTGGTCTCGCCAGACCCCTGCCGGCTCGTCCGGCGGGTGAAGCAGTTCGGGGGCTAGCAGGCGCTGTTCTTATCGTCGACCCCTACCGGCTCGTCCGGCAGGTGAAGGAGTTCGTCGGCTGGCTGCAGCCTAGCTGCTTGAACTGCTTCACCTGCCGGACGAGCCGGCACCTGCCGGACAAGCCAGGACAAGCCGGCAGGGGTCCTGGCGCTTGCAAAAAGCGCAACTTCAAAACGCGCCAGCGAGGCCCCTGCTTGCGCGGCGGGCTAAGGTACTGTACACTGATTTAACGTTTGGAGAACTGGAACGCTTTGCGGGCGCCCTTGAGACCGTATTTCTTGCGTTCCTTCATGCGGCCGTCGCGGGTGAGAAAACCGGAGTCGCGCAGCTTCTTGGCCATGGCGTTGATGGCATCGCTGCCACCATCCACGTCGCCGCCGGAAGGCAGGCCGAACATGGCTTTCAAGGCTCGGGCAATGCCCTGGCTGGCGGCGCCGGCTTGCCCGGTGATGCCGCCGCCTGAAATCGTGATATAGACGTCGAGCTTGTTGCGCATGTCGGTCAGGTCGAGCGGGCCAAGAATAGCGCCGCGATCCTTGTCTTCAGTGAAGAAGTTATTCAAGTCGCGGCCGTTGATGCGCAGCTGACCGCTGCCCTCGCTGATGCGCACGCGTGCCACAGAGGTTTTCCGCCGGCCGGTGCCGAGATAAAAGGTCTTCTTGGTTTTGGCTTCCGCCACGTTGGCTCTCCGAATCAGGATTGCGGTTTGAATTCCTGGGGTTGCTGGGCCTGGTGCGGGTGACTCGGCCCGGCGTAAATCTTCAGCTTGGTCATCTGCTGCCGGCCCAGGCGGTTGCGCGGCACCATGCGCTTGACGGCTTCCAGCAGAACGCGCTCGGGATGCTTGGCGAGCATTTCCCGCGCCGTGACGCGCTTCAACCCACCGGCATGGTGGCTATAGGATTGGTACGTCTCGCTGTCCAGTTTCTTGCCGGTGAAGCGGACCTTCTCGGCGTTGATGACGACGACAAACTCGCCGGTGTCCACGTGCGGCGTGTATTCGGGCCGGTGTTTGCCGCGCAGCAGTGTCGCGATCTGCACCGCCAGCCGGCCCACCACCTGGTTGGTGGCGTCAATCAAATGCCAGCGCTGGGGCACCTGTCCCGTCTTGGCCATGTATGTTGCCATTGCCTGAGCCACTCTGCCTGTGTGCAAAAATGTCGAGCCGGATGACGATGACAGGGAGAGTCCTGTCGCCGCATCCGGAAAAGTCATGATAAGATGCTGGGCAAGCACGTCAAGGGCAAGGGAGGTCGTAGAATAGCGACTGGCGGCAATCTGTCCCGAGCCTCTCCGGAGCCACGCCAGTTATGGCTACTTCTTCCAACGTCAGCGGCAACCAGCCGCCGGCCCCTTCCCGGCCTGTGCCGGCCATGTACCGTCAGCCGCTCGGTCTGCCCGCCGGCAGCGTGCGCGCGATCCTCACGTTCATCGTGCTGGGACTGGTCTGGACCGTGATGCTGCTGCCCAACTCCGGCGAGATTCCGCTCTATCTTTACTATCTGATGTTCCTGTGCCTGGGCAGTTTCTTTGCCGCCCACGGCCACAGCATCTCCGGGCCGCACTCACCGCTCTACTTGCCGCGCGGCACGCTCAGGATCTTGATTATCCTGGGCTTCCTCGGCGTGGTTGGTTGGAAATACTACGTGACGCGCGACTGGAATGAGGTCGTGCACATCAAAACACCCGCGGTTGGAAACACGGCCTTGCCGCTGGTTCTGCTGGGGGGCTTCTTTGCAGGCGTCTTTTTCTGGCGCATCTTTGGCCGCATGCTTTCCGGCCCGTATGGTCCGCCGCCGTGGTTTCAGGATATTCTGGCCTGGCTCGCTTTGCTGGCGACCATTGGCATGGGCGCCGAGGTGATTTACCACGGCTTCATCAAGCCGGGCCTTTCCGAGGAAATCCAGAACCAGTTGACCGGCTCCACTTTTCAGATGATCCTGGCTGGAATCACCGGATTCTATTTCGGCGCGCGCTCCTGAAATCGACTCCATCTGCCTAAGAGTTCTCGGTAGTTCACGACAGCCTTCACACTAACCGCCACGGGCTTCGGTATTCATACGCCAATAATCGATTAGCCTCCTCATCATTCAACACACGTTCGTTCTTCGCATCCCATTCGAGATACCGGCCGCGCCGCAGAGCGATCTTGGCAAGCAACGTCGTCGAGGTGGAACGGTGCCCGACGGCTACCGGACAGTGCGTGGGTTTGCGGCTCTTGATGCAGTCGAGGAAGTTTCGCGTATGGTCGGCGGTATCGGCCTTGCCCTTCCAGGAGCGTGGCTGCATGGCGCCCCGGACGGCCTTGTTCTGCTCGGTGTTTTCCTTGCGCTGGATCGGGCTGAGCGCAGGCATCTCCCGGGTGCGCACGCGCTCGGGAATGACTTCCACCTGGCCTTCTTGCATCAGCACGGTGCCGTGCGTGCCGCGGAATTCGAGCTCCCAGCCGAGCTTGTTGCCGCCGGCCGCGTTGGCGTTGAACTGGGACATGGTGACGAGCGTGTCGCCGTCGTATTGCCAGACGACTTCCATCGTGTCGGGGATTTCGCGGTTGTCGGTAACGGCATACTTGCCCCCGGCCGCGAACACGCCGCGCGGCGCATCCTGGCCCAATGCCCACTGGATGACATCCAGGTAGTGGGTGCCAAAATTGGTCAGCTGGCCGCCGGAATAGTCCTGGAACCAACGGAACTTGTAGAGACAGCGATTGGGATTGTATGCCACCTTGGGCGCCGGCCCAAGCCACAGATCCCAGTCGAGGCCAGGAGGCGGCGCGCAGTCGGCCGGCTTGCCGATGCCGAGCGGCGACTCATTGCGCAAGTGATAGCATTTCACCACGCTCACCTTGCCGATGCCGCCGTTGCAGATCAGCTCCACCGCCTCGCGGATGGAAGCCGACGAACGACGGTGCAAGCCCACCTGCGTGATCGCGCGCGTTTCTTCCGCGACCGCCACCATCTTCTGGCCCTCGCTGATCGTCAGGCTGAGCGGTTTCTCGACATAGACATCCTTCCCCGCCCGGCAGGCGGCGACAAACTGCAGCGCATGCCAGTGATCCGGCGTGGCGATGACCACGGCGTTGATGTCTTTCTGATCGAGCAACTGACGGTAGTCGTGATACAGCCTGGCCTTGCCGCCGACTTTCTTTTGCGCGGCCTCCAGGTAGGGCTCGTAGACATCGCACAGGGCCACAATCTCGGCGTCCTTGTGCGGCAGCAAGGCGTCGATCAATTGATCGCCGCGGTTGCCGACGCCGATAATCCCCACCTGAATGCGCTCGTTGCTTCCCAGCGCGGACATGCCGGTGGCATGCAGCGCAGCCAGGGCGCCGATGGTAGCGGCGCCTTGATTAAACGTGCGGCGGTCGATTTTGCTGGTCATGGTGCGGGTCTCCAAGACAATGTTTCACTTCTGCATTCAGTTTAAGAGTTGATTATCCGGCATCGCCCGCTTTACTTCAAAAAGAATCTAGAATACTGAATATTGAATACCGAATGTAGAAGGCAAATGATCCCATGATCGTGCCGTTTTTGCTGGTGATTACTTTCTGGTTGCCTGCATTCATGGGCGGCGAGCCTGCCGGACAGCCGGCCAAGAAGCCGGCAAGTCCGGAGGAGCGCGCCATCGCCTTCCTCGCTCGCGAGGTGCCGCGCTGGTCACGGGAAAACCGGTGCTTCTCTTGCCACAACAATGGTGATGCCGCGCGGGCTCTTTACCATGCGTCCCGTCTCAGTTTCGCGGTGCCCCCGAAAGCGCTCGTGGACACCTCTCACTGGCTTGCCAGGCCGCACGAATGGGACCGCAACGACGGCAAAGCGGGCGTGAGCGATAAAGGGCTGGCACGCATTCAATTTGCCGCCGCCCTGGTCGAGGGCTTCGGCGCCCAACGGATCCAGGACCGTCAAGCGCTGGAGCGTGCCGCCCAGTTGGTGGCCGAACTTCAGGACAAAGATGGATCGTGGAAAGTCGATGCCAACAACAACCTCGGCTCACCTGCGACCTACGGCGCTTGCTTGGCCACGCATCTGGCGTGCGGCATCCTCAAGACGGCGGACCAGGATCGTTACAAGACGTCCATCGCCAGGGCAGAGGCATGGGTGCTGCATACTCCAGTGAAGAGCGTTTTGGATGCGGCCGCCGTGTTGCTGACGTGGAGCGATAGCAAATCCGAGCAGGCCAATGCTCGCAAAGTCGCCTGCCTCGATTTCATGCGCACGGCACAGGCGGCGAGCGGCGGCTGGGGGCCTTATCTCAAGTCAGCACCGGAGCCTTTCGATACAGCAGTCGCAGTTTTGTCCCTGATTCAGCAAACCGAGCGCCCCGGCGTGAAGCACCAAGTTGAAGCAGGTCGTGCCTATCTGATTTCGTGTCAGCTGGCCGATGGCAGTTGGCCGGAAACGACCAGACCCTCGGGCGCCGAAAGCTATGCCCAGCGCATTTCAACCACCGCCTGGGCAACGCTGGCCTTGCTCGAAACCCGTGGCAAGGAGGCAAACCGGCATGGCTCAGAATTCGACACCCGAAGGTGATAGGCGCCTGGCCCAAGATGCTCATTTGAAAAAGCCCTGATGAGCATCTTCGGCGCGCGATGCAAACCCTTGGTCTGTAACCACTAGCAACGTGAAAAGCGCTCTTCTTTCGTCGAAGATGCTCATTTACAACCTATCCGCTCGGAGCCGGTTCTGAAGGCGGTCTCAGGCAAAACCGCGGGGAACAAACCTTTCTGCCACAATGGCTTGCATCAACCATAAAGATTGCCAGGCAAAATTGGCAAACTAACAAACAACCCCCCATTCTTCTAAATGCTAGTCGTCCTCTGGCGAATAACTCCACAGGCGGGGGTTGGGCCCCCTGGGAATATTTGTTGCCACGTCGGCATCTTCAGTGGTCGAAAGGGGATACACATCATGGTCAAGAAGATTTTTATCGCAACGATCGCGGTCGTGGCGGGGCTGTTCATTCTGAACTCCACCCACCTCGGCAGCTACGCCAAGACCGCCATTAAGAAGGCCAAGGCGGCAGTCAAAGGCCAGGTCACGCCGGAATTCATGCTCGAGACGGCACGCAATGAAGCCGCCCAGCTCATTCCGGATATGCGCAAGAACATCAGCTCGGTCGCCGCCAAGGACGTCGCCGTCCAGCGGCTGCGGGAAGAAGTTGCTTCCATCCGCACTAGCCTGGATCGCCAGAAGGACACCGTCCGCGTTATGAAGGATGGACTGAAAAACGGCACGGAGCTGGTCACTTACAACGGGCGCGAGATCCCGCGGCGGCAGGTAACCGAACGCCTGGCCCGCGAGTTGGCGAAATCCCAGGCCTGTGCCCAGCAACTGGCCGCCCGCGAAGCCCTGCTTGAGTCCGAGGAGAAGGCACTCGACGCTCTTCGCGAACAGTTGACCAGTATGAAGGCCATCAAGGAACAGATCGACATCGAGATCTCTCGCCTCGAAGCAGAGGTCCAGACCTATCGGCTCGCTCAGCAGCGCACGGACAGCTTCCAGCTCGACGATAGCCGGCTGGCGCGCATCAAGGGCATGCTGAAGGATGTCCGCGACCAGGTCGCGGTTGGCCTGAAGTCGATTGAATACGGCAAGGTCTATGACCTGGAATCCCCGCAGTCTCCGGAAAAGGTTAAGAACGCCGCCCAGCTCATCAAGGAAGCCGAAGAGCTTCTGGGTGAAGGGAGCAGCGAAGGCGGCAAGGTTGTTGATCGCAAGTAATGCTGGTC
>DASZFN010000436.1:0-10530 GCA_035939715.1 Gemmataceae bacterium
TCGGGCGATGTAGGCTTGGGCAGAAAAGTGCGCCGGGGGAACCGGGGTCGAGTGAGAACCGTAGAGTCGAGGTCATGAGACGAGAAAGAGTTGCGACCTTCTCAGTAAAGCCGATCCGTCATACCTTCCCGGTCGGTTGCCTGCACGATGCCCGTCTGCTGGTCGGCACTCACGAAGGATGCCTCATATGTCTCATCGGCCGGAATGCCCAAGGCCGAGAGCACCCGCTCGACCAACTCTCGCATCTGTTCCCAGCTATGATAGCGTGCAGGGAGGAGCACGCGGAGCTGTGCCTTAATGTGGCCCTCGCACGGGTGATGCACGTCCACGCAACCGATCACGTCGAATATGCCGTCACTTTCGGACCCCAATTCGAACGAAACACTCCCGGGTGACTTGAACGCAAACGACGCGACCAAGTCGAGGATAGGGAAGCGGTCGCCCTGTTCGTAAAGGAAAAGACTCGTCATCAGCGACCTCCCACGCCGCCTGACAGCACCTTTCTTGCTTTCTTCGCCATCGAGGCGTCGGCGCGTAGCACGCAGCTCGTCAGAAGGGGTATGTGCTTCATGGCTCCATCTCCAGTAGTTGTGTCACCTGGTATTCTGGCTACGCTTGAGCACGGCATCGACTTCCTTCCATAGCGCGAGACATTCTTGGCTTTCGTGTGGCGAGAACAGTTTGAGCCTGCTCGCTTCCCGTATTCCAGCCAGGTCGCGATCGGCCTGCCAATGCCCTAACGTGTTACTTACCATCAGGCGACTTGCCGTGGAGTTGTCCAGTTTCTTGGCCCATAGGGCCAGGTCGGCCTGCAACCATGCGCGGGCTTGCTTGCGCCAGCGCGTCCGCTCCGCCTCGCTCAATTTGCCCTTGTCTTCACCTGCTCCAGAGCCGGCCAGAGCGGCGGCACAGGCGGCGTTGTAGCGATGGCCGGCGCGAAGGTCGTCTGCGAGCTGCGGATCCGCGGCAAAAATCTCGGCGTACAATCCTGCCGAAATGCTGTTCAAGTTTCTAAACCGGCAGACCCCCAGGAGAGCAAGGCGCTCGATATTGTCCTTGGGTTGGTACCTTCCCTCCAGAAACGCCGCGGTGTTTGGAAAGATCATGGTCTCGGCCTCGCGGCGTAGCACATGCCAGATCCAATGATCGCGGCCGCCCACCTGAGCCGCACTCCAGTCGAAGCCAGCAATCGCTGCCGCAAGCGTTTTGCGCGCCGCCTGCTTTTGCCCCTGGCGATACTCCGCCATTGCAATCACGAGGCGGGGGGCGGGACCCATGACCGTAGCCGCGTCTCCCCTCATGATGGAGATGGCGCTGTCGAAACGACCCTGACGATACTCCGCCAACCCCTGGGCAAAAAGGAAGTACGGGTAGATCCACTGGGCCGTTGTCGCCTTGGCGGCCACGGCGCGCTCCGCCAGTGCGGCCGCGACTTGCAATTCATCCGCGGCGGCAGGCAACAACAGAATCGTTCGGGCAGTTCTCTCCGCGACGCCCGGGTCGTTGGTGGCCCCGAAGCGGCGGACCAAATCCTGCCGGGCGCGCCGGTATTCAGCTTCGTCGCCAAGAAACAGGCACAACTCGGCGTAGCCGAACCAGGCCTCATGTTCGGGCGGATCAGCCTCCAGCGCCTTCTTCCATTGCCGGCGCAGCTCCTCACCCTGTCCCCGCCAGACCAGGTCGGCACGCAGAATGTTGGTGACGTGCGTGTTGCTCGGGTCAAGCTCATGAAACCGCCGGTAATGCTCGAACGCCTCATCCCTGCGGCCAGCGTCTCTTAACGTGTTCGCCAGGTCGTAGTGGGCCCAGGCATAGTCGGGATCGACTTCCAGGGCCCTCCGGTAGCAGGCAAGCGCATCATCCTTCTGACCGGCAGCATTGAGGATATTGCCCAGGTTCGTATGGCCCCGGGCGTAATGGGGGTCGATCTCCACGGCCCGGCGGTAGTACCGTGTCGCCTCTTCCGGTAACTTCTGCGCATTGAGTGCGTCGCCCAGCGCGGTATAGCCCACGGCTGCTTCCGGCCGGCTGGCCAGTGCGGCACGGTAATAGCCGCCTGCCTCCACGGGTGCGGTCTTGACCAAGGAATCGCCAAGGATCAAGTTGGCCCAGAAGTCGGCGGGATTCTCATTCTGCACCCGTTTCAGAAGGGCCGGCCCACCGCCATCTTCCCCCAGCCGTTCTCCCAGCGCCAGCAAGAGCGACACCGGCTGCTCGCGCAGCGGCATGGTCTGGGCCAGTTTGGCCAGTAACGCCTGATTGTCCCAGGACGCTGGATCGCGGATGCGGTTGCGCCAGCCGTGTGGATCGGGATCGGCTGCCCGCGCCACGGCCAACAGCCAAGCGCGCCGGTCCCTGTCCGTGGTACAGACGGCCCAGTCGTCCAGCGCAGCGGTAAGGGCCAGGCGTATGGCCGACGCCTGTAGCCGCGCCGCCACAATGTCCGGCGGCTCATAGGCCGTCGCCAGACCTGCCTCGGCGAAAGCCCTGGTGTAGCGCTGGTCTGCTTTGCTCTTGTAGAGAGCCAAATTCCCACTGGTAAGTCGACTCAGGCGGATGCGCTCCAGCTCGATGACGAGGTCGAGATCGTTGCGGGCCTGGTCGAAGCGCTGCCGCAAATCGCTGGCTCCGCCGCCATTGAGCCGTACCCCAGCCCGCTGGAGGGCCACCGTGGCGTCGGTCCATAGAGCCTTCTGTTGCAGGCGCTCGACGTCGCGCAACTCTGCCTCAATAGCCTGCCGCCGATGCGCCTGTTGAACGGCTGTCCAAACTGCACCACTGGCCAAAGCAATCGTGAACAGCGTGGTGGCCGCCAATAGCGCCGCCGCCGCCGGGCGGCGCCGCACCCATTTGCTGAAGCGCTCCAGCAAACCCGGCCGGCGCGCCGTGATGGGCTCGCCGCGCTCCAGTCGATGGAGGTCTGCCGCCAGGGCCGCTGCTGTGGCGTAGCGGCGGCCGGGATCCTTGTGCAGGCACTTCAAACAAATCGTCTCCAGGTCGCGCGGCACGCGCGCATTCAACCGCGACGGCGGAACGGGCTCCTGGAAAATCACTTGCAGCTCCGTTTCCGCGGCCGTCTCGGCCCGGAACGGTGGTCTTCCCGTGAGCAATTCATACAGCAGGGCGCCGAGCGAATAAATGTCCGCTAACGGACCGATGGTGTGAGCCTTCCCCATGGCCTGCTCTGGAGCCATGTAGCTAGGGGTTCCAACTCGGACGCCGCTCAGCGTCAGGGCCTGTCCACCATCGAAGTGCCGCGCTAGCCCGAAGTCGGCGATCTTGGGGGTGCCGTCGGCCGTGAGAAGAATGTTGGCCGGCTTCAGATCGCGATGGACAATGCCGCCCTGATGGGCCGCGTGCACGGCCTCCGCCAGGGTCGCCAGCAGGCGGGCCGCCTGCTGGGCCGGCTGCGGCGTGCCCAACAACTTCTGAGCCAGGCTGCCGCCTTCGAGATACTCCATGGTGAAGTAGGGCCGGCCGTCATGGTCGCCGACATCGTGGACCTGGACGATGTTGGCATGCCGCAGGCCCGCCACGGCTGCGGCTTCCAGCGCAAAGCGTTCCTTTTCCGGACGGCCGGCATAGGCGCCGGCGAGCAGCATCTTGAGCGCCACAGGGCGATTGAGGCGCAGGTGCCGGGCCTTATATACAACTCCCATGCCGCCGCGGCCGAGCACGGCCTCCACCTCATAGCCTGGAATCCGCGGCAACTCCAGGTTCGGATGCCAGGGAGCCGGCGTGTCGGCGTCCGGCCTCGGCGCCGGGGTCGGAAATAGCGCCTCCAACTCCGCTTCCACGATGCGCAGCTGCTGCCAGCGCCTGCGAACCTCCGGCAGTAGCTCCGGGCAAGCCTCGCATACCTGTTCAGGGGTACACTCGGAATCGAGGATCTCGTCCAGCAGTTGTTGCACTTGGGAGTCGTTGGTCATGGATCCGGTCTCACCTGGTCAGGCCACTTCACTGCCCCCCCGACCCTGGGCGTAAGTCAGCCAGTTTCTCGGCCAAAAGCCGCAAGCCGCGATTCAAGCGCCGCTTCACGGTCACAGCCGAAACGCCAAGCAGCCGGGCGGTTTCGGTTTGCGTCATCCCCTGGACACGCACCAGGCCAAAAACTTCCCGCTCATCATCCGGCAATTCGCCGATCGCCTCGAGCATGCGGCGGCCATTGGGAGTCAGGCCGGAGCTACTGCTCGGCGGCGCCGGCACCTGCCCTTCGTGTAGCTCGACGGCAGGGGGCTGTTCATCTAAGCGTCGGGCCAGGTCATTCAGCTCCCAGCGCATGTGCTGGTTGGCCAGGGCAAAGAACTGGCGCACGGTGCGCGGGTGGATTTCGCGCATGGCCTTGAGCAGCCGTTCCGCCACGGCGCTCAGCAACTCGTCGGCCTGCAGGTTCAACGGCGGCTGTGTCAGCCGTGGATAGCTGCGGTGCAGTAGCGTGGCACAGAGCAAATGCAGCCGGCGGACAGCTCGGTCCAGCAAGGCCCGGACGACCGGCTCAGCCGGGGAATCCCCGGTCAACTCATCCAGATATCGCTGAACGACGGCAGTGGTGTGTTCATCGCTCATCGCGCAAGCCATCGGCCAGAAGATGGTTACATCGAGAGCTAGATTCTATCACGGCGGGATGCGCGCCCGCTACGCTCGGTAAAATGTGGGGTTCAACCATTACGTAATGATCGTTGGCCAGCTGATTGAATGATCAGGCCGCTTACGGAAGCCGTTCGATGGTAACCTTGCCGCGGGCCCGGACTTGCATTTTCAATTCGTGACCTCTCAACAGCCTCATTCCGACCAGTGGGTCGGGGTCATCGATGACTGCCTCGATTTCCTGCTCCCGCCCGTGAGGTCCCTTTACTTTCAGGCGAATGCGGCCTTCGTCGGCTTTGACCACACCGGTAATCATGACGTCTGCCGCCGTTCGCGACCGCCGAAGCGATGGACATAGCGCGAGCCGACGCGCACAATCCAAATCTGCGCCTCGGGAACGCGCGCTCGCAACCTCTTGCCTGCCTCCAGTTCATCTTCGTCGATCTCGTAAGCGCCCGTCGCAATATCGATGGCAACGAACTTGTCTGCGTCTTCGTTCTTCAGGTGCGGACGGATATCGTTATCGTAGATGGCATCGCCACGCTGGGCGAAGTCTTCCTTGCTGTAGCGGCGTTGCGTCGAGGCCATGACGATCCTCCCATTCGACCAGTGCGGGGCGAGTTGCCCTATTGTATGAGACTTCGCGTTATTCGGTCTATGCCGGAGTTCACTGCTGTTCCTGCATGTCCTGATCCGCTGCCGGCGCCCCCTCGCGCACACTGCGGGGGCGAATGGCGGTAAGCGGAATGTTTAACGGTGGCAATTCCTCCTGCCAGGAGAGCGACGGCAGGCGCTCCAGCAGGCGCGTCTCGACGCGCACAAAGATGGCCTCAGCCGCGGCGCCTCGGTACACTCCCTTGTTCGGCGGCACGTCCGTGAAATCGCGACCCACGGCAACCTTCACGTAATGATCGTTGACCAGCTGATTGTTCGTCGGATCGACCCCCAGCCAACCAAGGTCGGGCAACCAGGCCTCGCACCAGGCGTGGCTTTGGGACTCCTTGTTGGGACGATGAATGTAGCCGCTGACATAGCGCGCGGGAATGCCGAAATGGCGCAGGATGGCGATCATCAAATGGGCAAAGTCCTGGCAAACGCCCTTGCCTTGCTCCAGGATATCGTCGACCGGGGAGCTGGCCTGCGTCACGTCGCGGGCGTATTCGAATTTCTCGCCCAGGAAGCGCAGCAGACGGACCAGCACGTCGGCAATGGTCGCTGCGTTCTTCGGTTGCAAACCCTCGCATAAGGCCGTCAGTCTGGGGGTCGCGCGTACGGGGCCACGAAACGGCAGGAAATCCAGCACCTCAAGCTCCGCGGACTCCAGCGGCACAGGGAGAACGGCGGCGCTGGACGCCAGGTTGAGGGCCCGCGGGTGGGTTTCCACGACGCTGGCAGCCAGGATGCGCACTTCGCGGTGCTCGCGCAGCAGGTTGAAGTGATGCACGCGATTGCCGAACCCGCCCTGGTAGCGAAAGATCTCCGTCTCCGGATGGACGGCCAGGTGGAACGAGCGACAGCTCTGGTCCAGGTCGCTCACCGGCTCCATGCGCAGCTCCGCCACCGCTTCCATCACGGGCTCGGAGTATTCCAATCGAGTTTCGTGCTGTACTTCGAGGATCATCGCAGCTTTCACCGCCCGGGGGTTACTGGAGGAAGTATTGATCCTGGATGGCCTGGCTTACCTGCAAGGAGCGGTCCAGAATGCTGGCCAGGAAGGCATGCAGGTCTCCCTTGAGGATTTGCTCGAGTTCGGCAAACTGCAAATCGCTGAGCAAGCGGCCGAGAATGCGGTCCGCCTTGCTCGGTCCCCGGCCGGGGATAGGGCCCTCAATCTCGGCAAGGGCCCGCGCGGCGGCTTCCAGGCTGAAGCGAACGGAGCGCGGGAAGACCTGGTCCAGGAGGAGGAAATCCACCACCTGCTCGGGATCGACGCGGCCGACGTAAATCATCTGGTAGGCCTGGTAGGCGTGGCAGCCGCGCAGCACGCCGGCCCAAAGCAGGTTGGAGAGCGATTGCTCGGCGGGGTCGATCTGCTCCTGGAGGACGTGATACTGGATGTCGAGAATGCGCAGGGTCTTGTCGGCCCGTTCCAGGAATTTGCCGAGTTGAATGAACTGCCAGCCCTCGTCGCGCGTCATGAGGGCATCGCAGACGCCTTGGAACAGGTGATTGCCGCAGGCGACCGCTTGATAGAAATCGTGCGGTGACTCGGCGGCGCCGCTGCAGAACTCCGGATCGCGAAGCTGCCAGTAGAGCTTGTTGAGCTCGCGCCACATTTCCGTGCCGATCTTGCCGCGGATGCTGCGCGCATTGTTCCGCGCCCTGGCCACGCACGACATGATGCTGTTGGGGTTAGCGCCGTCGAAGGTCAGCCAGCGGCTGATCGCCGCCTGCGGAGAAGACGCCGGCCCGTTCGTCACGGGCACCTGCTGCTGCAGGATGGCCGCCAGACTCGTCCAGTGGAGCTCGCGTGGTCCGGCAAGGACGCCGCGCAGATCCAGCTCCAGATGGAAGCTGACATCGAGCAGCCGGGCGACGTGCTCGGCGCGCTCGAGATAACGGCTCATCCAGAACAAGGCGTCGGCGACCCGGCTCAACATGGCAATTAGTCTCTTTGTAGAACGGATTTCAGTCCGTTCCACCGCAACGATCGAAACGGATTGAAATCCGTTTTACGGGAACGGATTGAAATCCGTTCTACTTTGCTCGGCGAGCACCCAGGTATCCTTGCTGCCGCCGCCCTGGGAGCTGTTGACGACCAGGCTGCCGCGCGGCAAGGCCACGCGCGTGAGGGCGCCGGGCACGACCGTGATCTTCTCGCCGCACAAGACGAAGGGGCGCAAGTCCACGTGCCGGCCTTCGAGCCGCCCGTCCACAAAGGTCGGATGCTGCGAGAGCGCAATGGTCGGCTGAGCGATGTAGTCGCGCGGCCGCACCGTTAACAGGTCGCGAAAGTCCTGGCGTTGTTTTTCCGTAGACGCCGGGCCGATGAGCATACCGTAACCGCCCGACTCGTTCACCGTTTTCACAACCATCTTCTCCAGGTTCGCGAGCACGTGACTCAGGTGGCTGGGCACGAGGGGACGGAACGTCTCGACGTTCGGCAAGAGCGCGTCCTGCTTCAAGTAGTAGCGGATCATGTCGGGAACGAACGGGTAAATGCCCTTGTCGTCGGCGATGCCGGTGCCGATGCTGTTGGCCAGGGCCACGTTGCCGGCGCGGTAGGCGTTCACCAGGCCGGGCACGCCCAGGGTGCTGTCGGCACGGAAGGTGAGCGGGTCGAGGAAATCATCATCGATGCGGCGATAAATGACATCGACCTTGGTCCGGCCGCGCGTGGTGCGCATGTAAACGCGGTTCTGATCGACGACCAGGTCGCGTCCCTCGACCAGCTCAATGCCCATGCGTTGCGAGAGGAAGCTGTGCTCGAAGTACGCCGAGTTGTAGATGCCCGGAGTGAGCAGCACGACCGTGGGATCCTGGGCGCCGCGCGTGGCGATGTACTTGAGGACATCGAGCAAAGCCGCCGGATAGTCATCGGTAGCGCGGACGTCGTAATCCTCGAAAAGAAACGGGAAGACCCTCTTGAGCACCTGCCGGTTTTGCAGCATGTAGCTGACGCCGGAGGGCGTACGGCTATTGTCTTCGAGAACCAGGTAAGCGCCGTCGGTATCGCGAATCAGATCGGTGCCGCACACGTGGATGTAAATGCCGCGCGGCACGGAGGCGCCGACAAATTCGCGGCGAAAGAAACTCCCCTGGAAGACCAGGCGCGGGTCGATCACGCGATCGCGGAGAATGAACTGCTCGTGGTAAACATCCTTGAGGAAGAGGTTCAGAGCCGTGAGGCGCTGCACCAGCCCTTGCTCGATGCGCTGCCACTCGGCGGCGGGAATGATGCGCGGCACGGGGTCCATCGGCCAGACGCGTTCGATCCCCTCCTCCTGCCGATAGACCGTGAAGCCGACGCCGTCCTGGAGCATGGACAAATCGGTCATCGCTTTGCGGCGGTGGAAGTCGGCCGAGTGGAGACTCTGCAAGCGGCGATGCAGCGCCTGGTAATGGGGGCGCGGCTGCATCCGAGGGCCGAACATCTCATCATAGGCGTCGCCCAGTGTATACCCTTCAAAGAGGCTTGCACCTTGCTGCACAACTTCTGCCGCCGCGGACGGGGCCATTTGCTTTTCTCGCACAAGCAGTGCCTTGTTTATGTCACATTTGCCTAGGAAGACAACACTCCAGGGAGTGGATCTGCCGCTTACGCCTTGCCGTCGTAACCCCTGGGCCAACTTTCATTTCCTGGGGCCATGCCACAGCCAGGAACACAAGCCCCAACGGGAACAGACCTTGCGCACCCGGCCAGGCCAACGGCGCTCTGGCCTGCCGCCTTCCATCATTGAAGCGAATTATGTTAATCGCTGGTTGGGCAATTCATGTACCGGAAGGCAGCCCGAGGCACGGCTGCGGAAAGTTACCTACACGGTTGGTAGATCTTAGCACATGCTGGCAGAATCATATCGTCGAGCCGGCATCGGTCAGGGCGTCTTTACTAACCCGCTGTTTGTCAGTCGAGGCACGTCCGCCACGCGCCTGGCATCTGCCTGTCCATTTAACAACAGGTCCTCGACGAGATCGACCACTTCGAAGGCACAACCCCAGGAAAACGTGACCCCCGAGCCGCTGTGCCCGTAGTTATGGATAATGGGCGTGCTCGTTTCCGGTTCCAGACGAACGCCTTGATGGCGAAAAGGCCTCAAGCCGGCGCGCACCGGCTCTGCGGCGTCCACCTCGGCGGCGCCGAGCACGGGCATAAATTCAAGGCAGCGCCGATACATTTCGCGGATCGGCTCGTAATTGTGCAGACCAATGTCGAGTCCCCACTTGTCCGGCTCGGCAAAGCCGCCCAGGACGAGCATGTCATGGCCACGCGGCACAATGAAGATGAAGCCCGTTTTCTCGTTCGACCCGTCGTGTGAAATGCAGTGGGCCTGGGTGATCCTGGGCATGGCCTTGCCGTCGTTGCGGACGCGGATGAGGGCGCCGCGCAGCGGATGAACCGACGGTTCCGCCAGCTCCCGCGCCCCGAGACCCGAGCAGTTGACGATGGCATCGACCCCGTACTGCCGCTGCAGCGCCGCCGCCTGATCTCGAAGGACGCCGGTAAGCTTGCGTTCCACGATCCGGCAGCCACTGCGCCGCGCTTCGTGGAGAAGCCACTCCATGTATACGTCGGTGTCGACCATTGGCGCGAGATGCGTGTAAGCGTCGCGCAGTCCAAGTGCTGGGTTGATGCTGTTCTCCGCGATCAGGCCAGGATCGCGCCTGAAGCCACGTACCTTGCTTGTGAGTTCATCCATCTTCGCGCGTCGCCAACCAATTTCTTCGATCGGCAGCTCAAAGTAAAAGGTCACAGGTCTAAGGAAAACGCCCGTCGCCGGGTCGAGGGAGAGGTCTGCGAAGATTTGATAGGATCTCTGGCACCAGGACTTGGAGCGGTCCAGCGATACTTGATCATGATGATGGCCACAGACCGCAGGCGGCCATTCCCACAGGGCGCCGGCGGCAACGGAGGTGATATGCGGCGCGAACTTGTCGGCAACGACGATGACCTGCAATCCCCTCTGCGCCAGGCAGAGCGCGCTCGTGAGGCCGCTAACTCCGGCCCCGATGACGAGCACGGATTTTCCGACGGCCTCCCGGCGATTCTCGGCACCTGGATTCATGTTGGACTTATCGGAGCGACTCGAAAAGAAAGCTGTGGCAGCGGCGCGGCTGAGAATGTGCCTCAAAGTACCCTGCTGAGCGCTAAGCGGCAACGCTCAGGAGGGTAAGTTGACAAGTGATGAGTATAGCCCCGCGAAAATTAAGAAAGCATGAGTCGAGGATTAAGTCGAAGGCATCCCGCCCGAGAATGGCCCTATCTCTTTAGTGCTGGGTAAGAGA
>DASZFN010000437.1:0-16992 GCA_035939715.1 Gemmataceae bacterium
GTCGAATGACGCGCTGCCAGCGCATCTGCCGATAGCGGTAGAAACCGTGCGCGAACAGCCACAGAAAACAGTCAGCAAGCCCGCCCGGATTTCGACTTCAGCGATCGTCGGCTGCAGGGCTCAGATCGCCGGAAGAGCAAACTCATGGCGCGAAACTTTACAACAATTTTGATTTTAATCCGCCGGGCAGTGCGAACGGGCAAGCGCCGTAAGAAAGGGAAGTGCAGACGTCTGCTCGACGCTTGCCTGAATTCAAATGCCTGCGGCGCTTGTATTCCTTTCCTCGAAGCGATTGCTCCGCCGCTGTCCCGCAAGCTGCGACATCGTCCCTTTCTGCTGCACTTAATGGCTTGAAATGCAAGGAGTTCCGATGAAGACCCTTGCGGAGCGCGGCCGATACCACTTCTTAGGAGCACAGACGGAGGCGCGGGGCGCCTCGATCCGAAGACGCACAGTTCCCGATCCGACCCAGCACTGCGTCAGCGAAGGTTCGACGAGCTCTGCCAGACCGTCTGTAGCCGGCTTCCCGACCTGCCTAGCCGGCACCGACCCAACGATTGCCCTGACATGGCGGAGGCATTCGATGCTCAGCGAGGATATGATGGTTCAGGCCAGCGAAACGGACATGCTGCGGCAACAATTGCTGCAGGCGCAGCGGCTCAGCAGCATGGGCGCCCTGGCTTCCAGCGTGGCCCACGAATTCAACAACATTCTGACGACGATCATCAACTACGCCAAGATCGGCCTGCGCTCCCAGGGCAACGACAAGGCGCGCGGCGAAGCGTTTGAAAAAATCTTGAAGGGCAGCCAGCGCGCGGCCACGATCGTCAACAGCATGCTCGGCTTCGCCCGCAACAACTCCACGCAGCGCGCGGCGGTCGATCTGGTTGCCCTGGTCGAAGAAGTGCTGGTGCTCACGGACAAGGACCTGAGCAAGCATCACGTCCAGGTTGAGAAAAAATTCCTGGGCCGGCCGCAGGCGCCCGTCGTTCCCGGGCAGATCGAGCAGATCCTTCTCAACCTGGTCATCAACGCCCGCCAGGCGATGCCTCGCGGCGGCCGTTTGCGCATCGAGGTCAAGGACAATCCGCAGACGCACATGGCCGAGATTCGCGTCACCGACACCGGGGTCGGCATTCCGCCCGAGCAATTACGCATTATCTTCGAGCCCTTCTTCACCACCAAGGAACCGGACGAAAACGGCCACGGCGGCACCGGCCTGGGGCTGAGCGTCTGCCGGCAAATTATCGAGCAGCATAACGGCAGAATTCGCGTGGAGAGCGTCGTCGGCAAGGGCTCGACGTTTACCGTCAAGCTGCCGCTCAAATCCGAGGAGTAGGTCAGGATTCTGATCGTGACCGATGTCTACAAGCATTTCTTGAGGCGCTGCAAAATGGCCTGCTCCAGCTCGTGATCCCGTCCATCCGGCCCGACGGGAATCCAGTTCGACTCGAAGAAAGTCGGTTCAATCACTTCATACTGGCGCTCGACAGTCGGGTCGCTTCGGAATGCGGCGGCGCCTGCCGTGGCGCGAATCGGCCGTGGCAGATCTTCCAGCTCCTTGAACATGAGCACGCGGATGAAGTAGCCGCCGTCCTGCGCGGGCTCGATGAACACTTCGCCGCGGTGGCGAATGGTTTGCAGCGTCGCCTCGAGGCGCTGATAAGCGTCGGGGCTGCCCGGTTTCCAGAACTGTTCATAACCGGGGGAGATGCGCGGAAACGTCTCGATATGGCCGTCGTAGCGATTGGCGTAGCGAATTTCGAAGTAATCGTCGACGACGTCCAGGACGGTCTCGAAGACTTTCTCGTTATAGTAGGTAGGCTGGCCTGCCCCCGGAATCCACACAGGATTGGCAACGTGGACGTTCGGGTCCGGCCGAACGAAGACAGGGTTTTCAAGGCTCGGCCCCGTCATGCAGCCGGCGGCCAGGAGCAAGAGCGCCCCGGTCCACGTTGTTCGCAGCTTTCGCCCCATACTGGCCATCCCACCGTAGTGCGCAGCAACCCCCCCGGCCGGCCAGGCGCCGGTTCAGAGCTTCTGCAAGCACGATAGACGATCAGGGTGAAGATGCGGCCTTATGCCGGCAAGGGAAGTATGTGTCAAGGGCACTTGTCCAGGCCGGGAAATGGCGCGGTCACTCTCGATTCAAGGCTGTTGATTCAAATATGCGTTCCATTCATCGCGAGTTTTGCGGAAGGTCTCTGACTTTGGGTTCAACTGCGAAGCAAGCGTAAATGCCTTGGAAGCCTCGCGGTCTTTTCGCAGCCGTTGACAGGCGATGCCATAGTTGTACCACCAATCTGGGTTGCGCTCGTCATACATCAACGCTTCCTGAAGCAACCCCAGGGCTCGTTTGTTGTCTTCTTTTTGCAGCGCCACATAGCCAAGGTAAGCCGTTTCATCGCCCGCACCTGCCGAATGATTAAGGTATGGGCGCAGAGCGCCTGAGGCGAGAATGACGGCGATTACCAGAAGGGTCGTGGCGGCCGTGGCGACATAACGGATCCAATTTCGGGCCACAATACATAACCCGAGCAAGAGACCTAGAATCGCTCCGGCGGCGTGGGCGATATTGCCCACCTGCCAGGCCCCAACATGAGTAAGCACGATGCACAGGAAGAACCAACCGACAAACAGAAGGATCGTGCGCTGGTCGATTGCGCCGGCGAATCGCCTATCCTTCCAACTCAGCATCCACAAAAGACCAAACAGGCCATAGCCAACGCCCGATAGCCCGACGCCGCCAATCGCCACGGCATATTCCGCAAGGCTGGAGAAAACGGCGAGCAACAAAAAGATAAGCGCGGTCGCCGCGTGACCGAACTCAGCTTCCACCAGGGTGCCAAACACCCAGAGCCAGTAAAGATTGAACAGGAGATGCAGCAGATCAACATGAGGGAAGATCGAAGTGACCGGCCGCCAGATTTCGCCGTCCCTGATGTGGTAGCTCATGAAGAGAAACGAGATATCCTTGCCTTGCCACCAAGCCAGCGTGATCAACAGGGCGAGCGCCGCTGTCACAACCGTGACCGGATAGCGGGAGAATGTAACGAGAGAGGGTGGGGCGCGCATCGGACTTGGGCCCTGGCAATGGTCCTTAAAATCAATCGAAGCGGACGCGCCAATGCTAGCTCTTGCTTCAGCAGGCGTCAATGATCTCGGCAGTCGCTTGTTCCCGAGAATGAACCACCGTAAAATGGAACCGAACTCTAGCAAGAGGAGGAAGGGGCCCATGTCGAATAATGAGCTGCGCAACACGCTAAAGCAGCAACCTTTTCAGCCTTTCCGGCTGGTACTCACTGACGGCGCTTGTTTCGATATCCGTCACCCCGATCTACTTTGGGTCGGCGCGAGCACGGCGTATGTCGGGCTTACGGGAGACCCCGGCAAGACGTTCTTCGAGGAGAGCGTGAAGGTCGATCTCGATCACGTCACGCGCATTGAGCCGCTGGAAAAGAAGAAGACCGCCAAGAAGAACGGGCAGAGCTAACAAGGCAAGTCGAACCACACCAGGCAACAGAGATGTACGATCAAGTGCTGTATATCCATCGCCCGAGATAAAGCGCGGGGAGCAGCAGAAGCAAGATTGCCAGGCCCACGGCGCCGGCCAAGGCGGTCGCCAGGACTGCATCCAGAATCACCAGTCCCAGGAGCGACTGTTTGACAGCTCTCTGGACCAGGGAGGGCACGGGCCTGTGCACGGCGGCCAGAATCGGGATGCCGATAAAAAATCCCAGGCCGACCAGCAGGTACGGAAACAACACGGACGGATGCGCTTTTTCGAGCGTAATCGGGACGGCCAGGGCCAGGATGAGCGCCGCCAGCATGATGCCGGCCGCCGACATGAGTGAAGACTGATTGGAAGCGCGCGCTTCCGTCCGCGCGAACCATGTCACGCCCACAATGTAGAGACCCACCACCAGGGCCAGGTATACGCGGGCCCCCAGGGGAAAAAGGCTGTCGGCAACGGAAAGGCCGAGCCAGACATTTAGGAATCGACAGCCGCCCATGGCCACGGGTCCGAGCATCGTGCGTTTAAGCCAGCCGTCGTAAAGCAGAATTGCCGCGACCAGGCCGAGGGCAATCACCAGCGGTCCAGTCGTGCCCGCCCGTGCGCCGGCCTGCCAGGCACAGGCGACGCCCAGCAGCAGACCGAGCGCCCCCCAGCAGCCTGCGGCGCGCCGGCTGATGCGTCCGGATGGGATCGGACGAAAAGGCCGCTCACGTTGGTCTTGTTCAACATCGAAGAAATCATTCCAGATCATGCCGGCGGAATAAAGGCACATTGACGAAGCCATCAGAAACAAGAAGCTCGGCCAGCGCCCGGCCGGCGTGCCTGCGGCAACGCTGCATAGCCAACCCAGCGCGATATCGGCCATGGCCGTGAAGACGTTCGGCAGGCGGATCAGCTGGGCACAAGCGCGCCAGAAGGACCGGCTCGAGACCGGCTGGGGAAGGACCAGGCTGCTTTGGTGCGTGAACGGCATCGCTCAACTTTCTTGGAGAATCTGCCTTACCCGCTCCAGAGCCGTCCGCGCCGCCTCGTCCGGGTTGTCGACGTAAGGATACAGTTCGATCGTCACCCAGCCGTCATAGCCAATATGACGAATCGCCTGAAACGTCGTCCGGAAATCAATCGCGCCTTCTCCGGGAACCAGGTGGTGGTGGATGCGCGTGGCGGCAATGTCCTCGAGGTGGAAGTGCCGAATGTAGGGCGCCAGGCGGTGCACCGTCGGCGCCGGTTCGTCGCCCACGCAGAAAAAATGGCCGATATCGAAATTCAAACCGAGTGCGGGTGAATCCATATGCTGCATCAGTTCCAGAAACTGATCTGCTGTCTCAATCAACAGGCCGGGCTCCGGCTCGATGAGCAGGAGCACGCCTTCCTTCTCGGCATGCTCGGCGACGGGTTTGAGGCCTTCGACGAAGAGCTTCAAGGCCGCCGACCAGGAAGCGCCGGCTTCGACCGGTCCACCCGGCTCCGTGGTGATGCAGAGTGCGCCGAGTTCCCTTGCCAGGGTCAAGCTGCGGCAGGTGTGGTCGATGCGAATCTGGCGGTAATGCCGATCGGGCTCGATCCAGGACGGATGCCAGTAGCGTTGCCGGGGGTCGCTGATGGCATTCATCATGAAGGCGTTAATGTTGGAAATAGCAAGCTGATTCGTGCGCAGCGCGCCGCGGATGGCTTCCTTTTGCTCCTCGAGAAGGCAAGCCGGCCAGGCATGCGGCACATCGGCCATGATCTCGATGCCCCGATAACCGATGCCCGCCAGGCGCCGCGCCGCCTCGGCAAAAGAGAATTTGAGGTAAGCATTGGTGCTGAAGGCGAGACGGAACTTGTCGCTACTTGTTGGCGTGGACATAGTGCTCCAGCAGCGAAAATTGCTTGAAAAAATCGTGCTCGGCGACGCCCATCGGGCTCTTGAAGAAGCAGGCGAGATGGCGCAGGACGCC
Source organism: Gemmataceae bacterium (assembly GCA_035939715.1). Classification (GTDB taxonomy): domain Bacteria; phylum Planctomycetota; class Planctomycetia; order Gemmatales; family Gemmataceae; genus DASZFN01. The sequence continues at coordinate 5,458 of DASZFN010000437.1, forward strand.
GACCTCGCCCCGCCGCTGGGCGAACAGCGCCAGCCTGGCCAGGTCCAGGAGCAACGGCGCTGCCAGGATGGAATCACAGCCTTGCCAGGTGAACTGCATGGTCATCTTCACACCCAGGAAGCCGGCAAAGTGAATATGATCCCACGCCGTCTTCCAGTCGTCCAGGGATTCGATGTATTCAATGGAGACGTGCGTCTGGGGTTTGTAGCCGACGATTTGCGTGATCACCTGGTCCTTGGTGCGGATCTTCGATTCCTTGTTCCGAGGGTCATCGAGCACCTGGCCGTCGCGGTTGCCGAAGATGTTGTGCCCGACCCAGCTCAGGATGCGCAGGTTGCGGGCGGCGAACATGGGAGCCAGCACGGTCTTGAGGAGAGTCTCCCCGGTTTTGCCGTCCTTGCCCGCGAAGACGGCGCGGCGCTCCTGGGCGAGCTGCGCGATGGCTGGAAAGGACGCGCCCAGCGACGGCGTGAAATTGATATAGGGGAAGCCGAGGTCCAGTGCCGCCCAGGCATAGAGAGCACTGGCCGGCAAAATATTTGTCCCGCGCTGGCCGAGAGCCGGCTGCAGATGTTCCAGGGAGTCATGCACTTCATCCAGAGCGAAGGGCGGCTCCGTCGAGGCGACGTTGGCGACGACAACCTGGTCGAGACGATTGGCCTTGCGAAAGGCGACCATGTCTTCCTGGATCCGTTCGATGGCAGCCTGGGCCGTCTCCGCGCGCTGCACCTCCGGCAACTCGGCCAGTCGCGCAATGGTGTCGCCGGCGTTCAGCACTGTCCCCGGGCGCACGTTGGCCGTCCACCGCTCCAGGTCCGGTAAGCATGCCTTAATGAGGTCTGCGTCGAAGACATTGGAACGCTGGTGCAATTCGGAGACGGCCTGTGCATAAGTGGAGCGGCGAATGTCGTGTCCGCCAATTATGAGACTGCCCGGCTTATCGAGGTCCAGTCCATCGAACAGAGGTAACGCGGTCACCAGCGACGTGCTATCCATGAGCCCACGCGCCAGGGCCGCCAGGCCCAGGCAAGCCGTGCTCGCCACGCCGCCAAAAGCGCCGATCAGCCACAGTCCGACTCGACGATCACTCATGCCTATCGCTTTCCGATTCGTGAGGATGCATCGCAAAGACGCAAAGGGGATGCCGGGGCAGGAAGTCCGGGAGCGCGCTCCGCAAAAGGCGACCGCCAGGCGAGTTTCCGTTGCAAGATGGCGGGTCGTCTGCCTCTGTCCCGTTCGCGGCCGCGCGCCGCGTGGCGCACGTCCTCGCCAGCGCTGGCTATCTATTGGTCGATTCTTGCAGGTTGACCGGGCATAATCAAGCTGCGGCGGCGTCGGCAGCGGTGGATGAAGTTCTGCTTCAGTGATAAGGTTAAAGCTGTGGGCCCCAGGTAGGAGTGAAGTTTACCAGTCAGCGCACGCTGATACAGGATTTCCAGCATGACCGCGAGTTCCAGCGACTTTTGCACCGTTCAAGAAGCCATGGCCGAGCTACGCGCCGGCCGCATGATCGTGCTCGTGGATGATGAGTACCGGGAAAATGAAGGTGACCTGGTCGTGGCGGCGGAGAAGGCGACGCCCGAAGCTATCAACTTCATGATGCGGAACGCCTGCGGCATGGTCTGCCTGGCCATGGCCCCCGACCTTTGCGACAAGCTGCACCTGGAGCCGATGTCCAGCTCCGCGGCCGATCCCAAGGTCACGCCTCTCACCGTGAAATTTGACGCACGCACGGGCATTACCACCGGCATCTCGGCCTTTGACCGGGCCCGCACCGTGGAAGTGGTCGTGAACGAACGCTCGATTCCAGCCGACCTGGTGCGGGGTCATGGACACATGGACGGTTTGCGGGCACGCGAGGGCGGCGTGCTGGTGCGCGCAGGGCACACCGAGGGCAGCGTTGACCTGGTGCGCATGGCGGGACTCAAAGAGGCCGCCGTTATCTGCGAGATCGTCAATCCCGACGGCCGCATGGCGCGCGTGCCGGAACTGCGCGAGTTCTGCCAGCGCCACGGTCACAAGATGTGCACGATCAAGGACATCATCGAATACCGCCGCCAGCGCGAGCGCCTGATCAAGCGCGAGGTGACGCTGCGTTTGCCGACCGCCCATGGGGAGTTCGACCTGATCGCCTATACGTCGGTTGTCGATAGCGAGCCCCACCTGGCCCTGTGCAAGGGGGGCATCGGCCAGGAAGTACTTGGCCAGGTCCCGGTGCAGCCGGAGCCGATCCTCGTGCGTGTGCACAGTCAGTGTCTAACCGGCGATATCTTCAACAGCCTCCGCTGCGACTGCGGCTCCCAGCTTCATTCCGCCATGGAACAGGTGCAACGCTCAGGCAAGGGCGTGATCCTGTATATGCGGCAAGAAGGCCGGGGCATCGGCCTGCTGGCCAAGCTAAAAGCGTACCGGCTCCAGGAACAGGAAAACCTGGACACCGTGGAGGCCAACCAGCGCCTCGGCTTTGGACCCGACCTGCGGCACTATGGCATTGGCGCGCAGATTCTCTTCGATCTGGGCATTCGCCAGATCCGTCTGCTGACGAACAATACCAAGAAGGTCGTGGGCCTGGACGGCTACGGCCTGCGCATCGTGGAGCAGGTGGCGATTCAGATTCCGCCCAATGAGGTCAATAAACGCTATTTGAAGACCAAGAAGGAGAAGCTGGGACACCTGCTGGATGAGATAGAGTGACTCAGCTTACGCCGATGGAAAGCGCCGTCATTCGTAGGGCAGGTTTTTTTGACCTGCCCTACCCCTTGGCAGGTTAAAAACCTGCCCTACGGTCCGTTAGCGCTGCAAGCGCGGCCCGTCTATGAACTTCGGATCCTGGCCCCCCTTCGGTATACCGCGCGGTATAGGCGGACCACCCGGCCCACCGATGCCCGCTGCCGCGCGGTCCCGGGCATCGATGAGTTCCAGCTCGGCGATTCGCCAGTTCGGCTTGCGACCTGGGTCAATCGCTCCCGCATCGCTTTCGACGGTGATGACCGCGTCCACTTCAAATTGGTGTGCCCCGTCGGGGGTAAAGAAGCCCAGCTTGCAGTCATGCGGCAGCCGGAGCTTCTGGGTGTTTTCATCATAGCGCCACGGGTTGACGGCGCTGTCATTGGCAGGCTGGATGCGGAAGAACACCGGACCCGGCTCGGTCGAGCCCAGCAAACGACGTACGCCGGCAAGCACGGCGTCACGGGTCGATTCCTCGTCGAAACCGAACCGGTCTTTCTTGACCAGACCCAGCTTTTCATAGAGCGCGGCATATTGGCGCCGGTGCCACTCTCTGGCGGCCTCCATGTTGATAATGGGCAGATAAGACCCGCCCATGCCGGAAAGACCAAAAAGGGCGACTTGCAGCGAAAATGTTCGGGCGATGTTTTGGCGCTCGCGTATGTCTTGCGTGTCCGCATACGACAGGGCCAGCATGCCCAGGCCCAGTTTTTCGCCCCAGCCCTTAAGGAATTCCTCCGACTGTTTGCGCAGCGCGCGCACCTTGCTCCCGAGCGGCGTCAGTGTCGGGGGGCGAGTCACCACGGTGCTGCCGTAGAGGACATACCAGCCGCGGCCTTCGAACTCGCGCGTTTTGCTTTCCACGCCATGCAGGGCAACCACAAGATCGCTGACGGCATCATCGGTCGTCAGCTGAAAAAGCAACTCCACGCGATAGCCGCCGCTCTGGAAGCTCCAGTCCTTGACTCCCTTGGCGACAAATTTGCAATTCTCGCCCCCCTGGCGAATCTGACGGACGATGTCTTTCTCGCGGAAAGCCGGCAAGGGCCCGCGATCCTGGGCTCCGGCGGCAGGCGGCAAGGCGCGCAGGAAGCGGAGGTTGATTTCCTGGGTGTTGCGGGGATTAATTTTTTGCCGCGCGGCCGGCTCCTGGGTGTCCAGAAACGCCGCGTTCAACTCCACGGGATCTGCTGCCGAGGCCATGATCTTCTTGAACCAGTTCCGCGCGAAGCTTTCGGCCTGGTCGCCAACGGCAAACGCCGTGGCGCCATAATAGGCCCAGTAACCGAGCGCGGTCAGCAGGCTGATCCCCAGTCCCCAGTTGGCGAGCCGGCGGCCGCTCAGCGTGCCTTCCGAACGGCTGATCAGCACGAGGGCGGTGAGAGCCAAACCAATACCGATTACCGGAACGGCCTGCAAATAAGCCGGCAACATAACCGGCGCCTGATCGCGCAGCCCCCAGGCGACCATGATAAGCAAGATCAGCGCAAACAAGATCCCAACGATGAAGGCGGCAATGGCGAAGCCGGAAATCCGCTGGTACGCCGTCGGCGGCGCCAGGTGCTCCGTAGGAAACGACGCTTGCGCCACCGGCTTGCCGGACGCGCGTTTTTCGGGAGAGGCAGTTGGCTCGACCATGGTGGAATGACCAAATTCAAGAGGTCAGAAGTCAGAGGTCAGAAGTCAGAAAGTCAGAGGACAGGAGTCAGAGGTCAGGAGTCAGAGATCACTGGTCAGCTGACCTCTGACCTCTGATCTCTGACTTCTGATCTCTGACTTCTGCTTGGCGGCGCTAGTCATCCCCGCCGCTGGAATCGGAGACGTCGGTCATCATGGCGCGACGCGCGGGGTCGCCGCCGCCCGGGCGCGTCTGCAATTCGCCGGACATGTCGAGATAGATCTTGTCCTGCAAAATTTCCTGAATCACGATCGACAGCTTGTCGCCCCCGCGCACCTCGACGAGAGCCCGGGCTCCCGTGTTCAGCGCCACCATGCGCTTCTGAATCAGCGTCGACAGCTTGAAGCGGCCGCCGACCTTGTTGACAATGCCCTCTTCCTTCAGTTCATCCAGCATGTCTACCCCTTTGCAAATTGTTGCTGCACGATAGCCGACAGATCCGCGACCGCCCTGTCGAGGTCGTCATTGATCACTGCGTAGTCGTATTCTCCGGCGCTCTGCAGTTCGCGCTCGGCGGCGGCGACGCGGCGGCGGATGGCATCCTCTTGCTCCGTGCCGCGTTTGCGCAGCCGTTGTTCATAAGCGGCCAGCGAGCTGGCCCGCAGGAAGATTGACACACAATCCGGGTAGCGGGCGCGGATCTGTGCCGCCCCCTGCACGTCGATTTCCAGGATGACGCCGCTGCCCTGTTCCCGGTAAGCGTCAACCTCCCTGCGGAGCGTGCCATAGCGTGCGCCGTGCACGCTGGCCGATTCCAGGAATTCCGCGGCGGCCACGGCCCTGTCAAACTGCGCTCCCGTCCAAAAGTGATAATGCACGCCATCGGCTTCCCCCGTCCTCGGCAGCCGCGTGGTTGCCGATACGGACAGGTGCAAGGGCAAGCCCGCCGCCGCCATGGCATCGAGCAAATGAGCGATGGCGGTTGACTTGCCGCTGCCGCTTGGGCCGGAAACAATGATCAGCGGCCCCTTGGTCATTCGATGTTCTGAACCAGTTCGCGGATCTTTTCGAGCGTGCCTTTGATATCCACGACGTGGCGTGAGATCTCCACGTCGCTGGCCTTCGAGCCGATGGTATTGGTCTCGCGAAACATCTCCTGCGTCAGGAACTCCAGCTTACGGCCGGGACTTTCGGACTCGTTCATGAATTCCTGGAACTGATCCAGGTGGCTGGCCAGCCGGACCACTTCCTCGGCAACATCGCTGCGCTCGGCGAAAATCGAGACTTCCTTGATAAGGTCACTACGGTCGATCTTGATGTCCAGTTCGCTGAGCAGGCTCTGCACCCGCTCGCGCAGGCGCTCCCGGTACACCGTAACGACGCTGGGCGCCCGCTGGCGGATTTTCGCGAGATCGGCAGCGATCTGATCGCGATAAAGCAAGAACTCCTGGGTCATGGCCCGGCCTTCTTCCTGGCGCATGTCTTGCAGCTTGGCCAGCGCCTCCCCCAGCACCCGCTCCAGCACCGGCCATTCCTGGTCGGCGTCGAAGGAACTATTGCCCGGCTCCGGCACGACGCCCGGCAAGGCCAGCACCTGGGCCAGCAAGCCTTCGCCGCCGAGCTTGCCGATCCCCAGTTCGCTCTCCATGGTCCGCAACTGGCCGAGATAGCTGCGCAGCGCGGTGGCATTGATGCGGAAGTCGCCGGCCGCATGTTGCCGTTCGCAATGCATGTTGAGCTGGATCGTTCCCCGCCGAATGGTGCGGCGAATGACCTTCTCGAATTCCGGCTCCAGCAGGTTATACGGTTCGGGGGCGCGCACCGTGACCTTGAGATAGCGGTTGTTCAGCGCCCGTAATTCGATCGACAGGCTGAGGCTCTCACTCTGATAATGCGCCTCGCCATAGCCGGTCATGCTCAAGAGCACGCAGACCTCACTTTTTGCCGGCTGTTGGATTTTGCGGAAGTCCGTCGAAAGCGCGGCAACCTGGCCAGCCCGCGCTTGGAGCCTATCCGGAAAGCTTATTCCTCGTCGCTGTTGAGGACGCCTGGCCGTCCCGTCGCCTTGCTGTTCTGCACGACTTTCACCTGGATCATGATCAGCAAGATCCAGAAGGCGGCGAGAATAATGGTAATGCGCGTGAACAGGTCCCCCGCACGCGAGCCGAAAGCGCTTGAGCCGCCCACGCCGCCGAAGGCTCCGGACAGACCGCCACCCTTGCCGCGCTGGATCAGGATGATAAAGATCAGCAGCAGCCCCGTGATAATGACCAACGTGTTCAGAATGCCCGACAGCCAGCCCGCTGCTAGAATCAGCACAGCGCATCCCCTTTACGTGGCCGGTAGACAGTATGCCCCCGGCAATTAAACAGCCATTATAGGAATTGACAGCAAATCCGGGAAGACAACTTGGCCTTTGCAGGTCAGGATTCTGATCCTGACGGCGCGGGTCAGGATCGAAATCCTAACCTACAGCGGCTCGAACAATGGCCAAAAAGTCGTCGGCTTTGAGACTGGCCCCGCCCACCAGGGCGCCGTCCACGTCCGGCTCGCTCATAAGCCGCGCGGCATTGTCCGGCTTCACGCTGCCGCCATACTGAATAGGAAGCGCATGGGCCGCAACCTCGCTAAATTTTTCGGCAATCCGGCTACGTAAGAAGGCGTGCACTTCCTGGGCCTGGTCCGGAGTCGCGTTTTTTCCCGTGCCAATAGCCCAGACCGGCTCATAGGCGATAACGAGATTGGTCAGCATGCCCGTTTCGACATTGGCCAGGCTGCCGTCCAACTGGTTTTGCAAGACCGCGTTCGTGCAGCCCGCCTCGCGCTCCCGTAGAGTCTCGCCCACGCAAAGAATGATGTGCAGACCCAGGCGGAGTCCGAGAAGCACCTTCCGATTAATAAAGGCATTGGTCTCACAGAGCTTGTGCCGGCGTTCGCTGTGGCCGACGATGGCATATTTGCAGCCGGCATCCAGGAGCATGGCGGGACTGACCTCGCCGGTAAATGCCCCTTCTGTCTCGGGGTAGAAGTTCTGCCCGCCCAGCTCCACGGCGCTGCCGCGCACAATTTCGGCCACCGCAAGCAAATAGGGAAAAGGCGGACAAACCGCCACGCGCACGCGTTCTTCCCGGCCCACGCCCCGCACCACCGCCGTCGCCAATTGCCGCGCTGACGCCGCGGTGCTGCACATCTTCCAATTGCCGGCGACGAATTTCTTTCGCATGGTCAGACCTTGTCAGTAAGGCTCATTGGTGGTCATTAGTCATTCGCCAGGCGAATGACTAATGACCAATGACCATTGCCATTAGGAGATGGTCTTCTCCATGATTTCCGCCAAGCGGCGCAGATCTTTCATCAGGCTGGCGTACTGGTTGGGCAACAGCGCCTGCGGCCCGTCGGACAGGGCTTTCTCCGGGCAGCTATGCACCTCGACGTGTACGCCGTCCGCTCCCGCGGCCACGGCGGCGCGGGCCATGGCGGGAATCAAGTCCGGCCGGCCGGTGGCGTGGCTGGGGTCGGCGATGATCGGCAGGTGGCTCTGGCCCTTGACGTTCGGCACGGCGCTGAGGTCCATCATGTTGCGCGTGGAATCCTCAAAGGAGCGGACGCCGCGCTCGCAGAGCACGACCTGGAGATTGCCCTCCGAAAGAATGTACTCCGCCGACATCAGCAGATCCTTGACGGTGGCGCTCATGCCGCGTTTCAGGAGGACCGGCTTGCGGACCTGGCCGACCTCGCGGAGCAGGTCGAAGTTCTGCATGTTGCGAGCGCCGATCTGGAACATGTCGGCGTAGCGGTTCACCAGGTCCACCTGGCGCGGGTCCATGACCTCGGTGACGACCGGCATGTCGTGTTTTTCGCCGGCATCGCGCAAGATCTTGAGGCCGTCCTCGCCCAGTCCCTGGAAGCTGTACGGGCTGGTGCGCGGCTTGAAAGCACCGCCCCGCAAGATATTGGCGCCTGCCGCCTTCACCTTGGCGGCGATCTCGTCCACGACTGCCGCCCCCTCGATAGCGCAAGGTCCGGCGATCATGGCCAGGTGACCGCCGCCGACGCGCACGCGCTTGCGGCCCGGCGCGCCGATCTCGATGACCGAATCCTGAGCGTGGAAATCCCGGCTGGCCAACTTAAAGGCCTTCATGATCGGCAGGACCTGCTCCACGCCCGGGATAGCGGCCAGCGGCTCGGCCTGCAGCTTGTTCTCATCGCCGATCACGCCGATAATCGTGCGGTGCTCGCCCTGGCTGATATGCGGCTTGAAGCCCAGCTCCGCGATCCGATCCAGGATGTGATTGATTTGCTCGCGCGTGGAATTGGGACGTACGACGATGATCATAGTTAAGCCCGTAGTCAATAGTCCGTAGTCAGTAGCCTTCGACAGTGTGCAGCAATTGCTATGGACTATGGACTACTGACTGGATTTTACTCGGCGACGGATGCCATCGGATAGGAGCCGAGCACGGTGACTTCATCGCAGTGTTTTTCCAGCGCGGCGAGGGTGCGTTGCACCTTGGGATCTTCCTGATGTCCCTCGAAGTCGACGAAGAAGACGTATTCCGATTTTTGCTCCTTGGCGGGGAAAGACTCGATCCAGGTCAGGTTGAGCTTCATTTGCTTGAAGATATTCAGCGCGTCCACGAGGGAGCCGGGATGATGCGGCACCTTGAACATGACGGCGGTCTTGTCGTGCCGGCTGCGCCGCGATTCCTGCAGACCGATCACGGCAAAGCGCGTCTCGTTGCTCGGTGAATCTTCAATGTCGCTGAAGAGGATACGCAGCCCGTAGCGCACCGCCGCCTCGCGGCTGGCCACTGCGGCGGCGCCCTCCTCGCGCAGCGCCGTCTGCGCCGCCACCGAGGTGCTGGACACCGGGATCAGATGGGCCTGCGGCATGTTCTTGCTCAGCCAGGTCCGGCACTGCGACAGGGCCTGCTCCTTGCTGTACACCCGCCGGATGCGCTCCTGATCCCAGTTGGAGAGCAAGTTATGGTGGATCGGCAGCCGAACTTCCGCGCATATCTTGAGTTGTGTCAAGCGCAGGAACATGTCGAGCGTGTCGGCGACCCGGCCATCGATGGAGTTTTCCAGGGGCACCACGCCGAAATCGGCATGCCCGCGGTTCACCTCTTCGAAGACGGCGGCAATGCTCCCTACCTGCATGTATTCCACCGCATGGCCGAAGCGTTCCACGGCGGCCAGGTGGCTAAAGCTATCCTCCGGGCCGAGATACGCGACCTTGAGCACCTTCTGCAAGGCACGCGAACCGCTCATGATTTCGCGGTAAATCGCCCGAATCGTGCTGGCGTCCAGGGGCCCCTTGTTGGCGTCGAGAATTTGCTGGAGCACTTCTTCTTCGCGGGCGGGAGAGAACACCTCGTTGCCGTGATCGTTTTTCACGCGGCCGATTTCCGCCGCCAGCGAAGCTCGCTCGTTGACGAGCCTGAGGATTTGCAAGTCCAGCTTGTCGATGTGGCTCCGGAGGCCGCGGAGCGACGCAGCGACTCGATTGGCTGTGGCGGTGCTGTTGCCGCCTTCTGTCTTGCGCGTCATAACTGATCTCGCCCTTGGGGTTAATGCGCTTTCAGTAATCTAATCGCGTCGCGGACAGGTGTCAACCAACTCGCCCTAAACAAGAAGCGGATTTTGGGTTTAAGGCTATCTCTCTGGTGTCTAATTTAGGGGAAGCACGGGTTGCCTGCCATATTCGCATGGCCAATACGGAGACTTTCGGCGGCGAAGCGGGTGGCTCCCGAAAAAATGAGTTTGCCACTTTGCCACTGGGTTTGCCACGGTTGGCAAACTCAATTCATCACGTAAACTCCTGTGAATGCTGAGTTTATGTCACGCAAAAAATTGAGTTTGCCAGTTTGCCACGCTTTTTGAGCCGGGGGGTCTGCTCCGTGCGGCGGATAACAGGCCAATAGACGTGGCCACACAGGGCCAGCGTGGCCCTGTTGGTTGCATAGCATAAGTACAGTTATTGCATTGGCTTGCGGCATTCATAAAGCAACAGGGCCACTGGGCCACCACTGTTAACACGGCCAGAAATGGGCCTTGAAACGGCACTGCCATCTTGGCAGCAGATTGAAGCGTCGATCCAATTCAATCCGGAGAACAATCCACGCATGTCCTTACTCATCGGCCATTTAAAGCGTGCACTGTCATGCTACTAGTCGTGGCATGGCAGTTGCTTTTTCACCGAGAGATAATCGAGCGCGCCAAAAAGCTAAGAAAGGAGCCCCAAGGTGGCAGAGGGAGAAAAAATCATCGGCATCGACCTGGGAACGACGAACTCCGTCGTGGCCGTGATGGAAGGCGGCGAGGTGAAAGTCATCGCCAATCAAGAAGGAAACCGCCTTACCCCCAGCGTCGTCGCCTTCACAGACAAGGGCGAGCGCCTGGTCGGCGACCCGGCCAAGCGGCAAGCCATCACCAACCCGCGGCGGACCGTGTTCTCCATCAAACGGTTCATGGGCCGCAGGCATAACGAGGTGCAAGCCGAAGAGAAGCTTGTGCCCTACAAAATCGTCGGCGGACCGACTGAGCTGGTCAAGGTGGACATTGACGGCAAGCAGTACACGCCGCCGGAAATCTCGGCGATGATCCTGCGCAAGCTCAAGGAAGCCGCCGAGGCTTACCTGGGCCATACCGTGCGCAAGGCCGTCATCACCGTGCCCGCTTATTTCAACGACGCCCAGCGGCAGGCGACCATCGACGCCGCCCAGATCGCCGGCTTCGACACCGAGTGGGAAATCGAAGATCCGGCCAGCGGCAAGAAGACCAAGCAGCGCATGCGCATCATCAACGAGCCGACCGCGGCTTCGCTGGCCTACGGCCTGGAAAAGAAGAAAAACGAAAAGACCGCCGTCTTCGACCTGGGCGGCGGCACCTTCGACATCTCCATCCTCGACGTCGGCGACGGCGTTTTCGAGGTCAAGGGGGTCAACGGCGATACCCACCTGGGTGGCGACGACTTCGATCAAGTCCTGATCGATCACATCGCCGACGAATTCAAGAGGGAAAACGGCATCGACCTGCGCAAGGACCAGATGGCCTTGCAGCGTCTGAAAGAAGCCGCCGAGCGGGCCAAGAAGGACCTGTCGCAGAGCACGACCACCGACATCAACCTGCCGTTCATCACTGCCGACAATACGGGGCCAAAGCACCTGCAAATGTCGATCACGCGGGCG